>DATKEJ010000247.1:0-14463 GCA_035512315.1 Rhodothermales bacterium
ACATGTCGACACGCGCCTGCTGGATGTCAATCCTGACTGCCTGGAGCGGAGTGAGGAAAGCACCTCCCTGTACCGACAGTCTGAGAGATGAAAGCGGCTGTGTATCGGTACCTGTTAAACCCGATGAATACATCCATGGTCGCGTCGCCAGACCGATGGATGACAGGCCGGATTCGGCTTCCTGCTGATCGGGATCAAGTCGGAGTGCATTACGAAAACATTTCGCGGCCGACGTGAGATGACCCCGCCACCAGGCGATTGTGCCCTTGATCGTTTCCGCCTCCGCGTTATTCCTTCCAAGGGGGGCAAGGACCATGTCTGCCTTCGCAAGGTGACCGGTTTCCATCAAAAAGCGCGCGTGAGCGAGTCGAAGCGGGTTGTGATTTGCGTGTATGCGGAGAGCCTCTTCGAAAGTCTGCCCGGCAGAATCGGTTTGTCCGCTCCAGTAGGCGTGCTGTGCAAGCATGAGCCAGGCGGAAGCGTCCTCCGGATGCTTCTCCAGATAAGGATTGAGCAGTTCGACGACAGCCCCGAAACGGCCTTCAGCCGACAATGCTCTGGCCCGGGCGCCGACTTCTTCATCCGCAATTTGTTGAGCATGCGCAATAGGACACGCACAGAACAAGGATAGGATGGCTACTAATATCGTCCTACACATGCCAGATTGATCCGACACAGCACCTGCAGAGCCTTTTCCGGTGATCGGTACGCAATGGTTTTCGTGGATGGGCAACCATTCTCAGCTCTCATCGAACGGATTGAGCACCCGCACGCCGTCATAATCCTGCCCGGTGTTGAAATCCTCGGAGAGCACCGTTTGGCATCCAGCGTTGCGCGCAGCAGCAAGTATCGCCGCATCCCAGTACGAGAGATCGAATCGCTCACGCAACTCGAACGCCGAAAACATCACGTCCATCGTGATCGCCTCGACGTGAAAACGTGTGAGCGACGTAAGAAAGAGCACCGCTTCATGATGGGTCAGGGCGCCCGGTCGAGACGCTCGGGTTGCCTGAACGTAGAACTCCTGCAGGACCTGAACTGAAAGGGCAAGGTCGGACTCATCGAGCAGGGAGAGCGCCCTTTTCTTCTTGGCTTCATCTTCCAGCACTGTGCTGACGGCATAGATCAGCACATTGGTATCCGCGAATCGCATCAACGTTCGTGCAGCTCGTCGCGAGTCAGATTATCCGACGCTCGCAGGCCGGCATCGCGCGCCCGGATTCTTGCGATGGTTTCGTTCTGCAGGCGCCGCAACCGGTCGAAATCGGGATTTACCTGACCCTCGGCCAACCGGATCAGGAACGATCGCACGAGAGACGATACGGATGTGTCGGCCTCCGCAGCCTTGATGCGCGCATTGCGGTAGACGTCGTCGTCAACGGAGACGGTAATGTTCCTCATCGCGTCACAGTATCACAGTTTCACAGTCTTGATTGCACGCAGGACGTTGTTGGCGGTTCCGCCGCCGGAGCCCTCACGCAAACCGGAACTCACACCGTCAACATCAGTCCCTCATACGCCGCCGTGCAGCGTGCCGAGGAGCCGATCTCGGACAGACGGGTGCGCGCCTCATCCTGGACCGCATCGAGCTGGTCGTCGGTCCGGCCGGGGTCGTGATGAAACAGCACCAGGTGAGCGACTTCCGCTTCCGCTGCCAAATCGCAGACACGGCCTACGACGCTGTGTCCCCACCCGCGTTTGGAAGGCATGTCATCCTCGACGTACTGCGTATCGTGGATCAATACGTCGGCATCTCGGCAGAACGCGACGATCTCATGGAAACGGACGATCGGCTCGTACGGCGGGTCCAGTTCGTTGTCCGGGATGTACACCACGGTGCGCCCGTCGCAGAGGATCCTTAAACCGTCGGCGCCGCCCGGGTGGTTGACGCTCAAGCGAGCGACCTCTGCGATCTCCCGCGTGCGGCTCTCGAACTCAGACTCGGATAGAAAGCTCAGCGCACACGGCAATCGTTCTCGCTGGACGGGAAAAAGGGACCCGTCCATTTGCTGGAGGAGGACGTCGAACAGCGATCGCGCCCGTTCGTGGGGCGCGAAAAGAACCGTGCGTCCGGGCTGGTACAACGGAGCGAAAAAGGGAAAGCCCTGGATGTGATCCCAGTGCGCATGGGTCAGCGCCATGGAAATCTCCGCCGTACCCTGGGCAAGCTCGTCACCAAGCAAACGGATACCCGTGCCCGCATCGAGCACCAACACGCGACCATCGGCGAACTCGATGCTGACGCAGGACGTGTTTCCACCGTACCGGACCGTCGATGGGCCCGGCGTGGGAATCGACCCACGTACGCCCCAGAACCGTACCCGCATGGCCGGTTCAGGCCTGGCGGTTCCTCTCGTGACGCTCGCGCTCGTAAAAGCAGGCGGGTCACTCGCCGGGAACGACCCACGGCCCGCTTCCTCAACCGGGTCGGATGGACTGTGACCGTCATCCCGGCCTGTTTTTGATTTCCTCGGCTTCACTTTGCAGGCCGGCTTCCGTCTTGGTCACGACTGGTTCGGGCTCGGCGGTTGGCTTCGCCCATCCGTCCGATCGTGCTGTCCAGGGAGCGAGTCAACTTCTCGACCGCGCCGTCGACGGCCTGCTCCAGAGTCGCCGCCGAATCGCTTACAGAAATCGGCTGTAGACCGGCGAGCCGAACCTCCAGCAGGCAACGCTTATTTGCGTTGCCGAATTTCTTGTCGCTGCTCTGGTCGCTGAGGTGGACCTCCACTCGGGTGACTTGCTCGCTGAACCGATCAAGGCTGCTCGTTACTACGGCCTTGATCCGTTGCGCCAGTTCTGCATCGCCTTCAATGTTGCTGTCGGTGTTGATCTGAATCTGCATCCCGTCCTCCTCCTGTGGTTTTGTAGCTACTCGTGACTGCGATTCAGTACCGGTAGATCGCGGCGATTCCCGTCTTCGTCGGCATTCGTTCGGCTGGGACCACAACCACTTGTCCCCCCATCTTCACGGCTAAAGTCGCCAGGTCGTCGAGCACGTCATCGACCTCGGGAAGTGTCAAATCGTCCAACTGAAGGTCGCCAATCGCGGCATCGATCCGGCCGGGAATTTCGCGGCGGGCTTCGATCAGCAGTGTGGCGACCCGCCCGGCCACGACCGCCTTGGCGACCTGCGCCAGATCGTCGTCACCGAGGCCCTCGGACCTTGCGTTGCCGAACTCCTCGACCAGTGCGGCCAGGCGCGCCAGATAGCGTGGCTCCATAAGCTGCCAGGCGCGGAGGCGGAGTTCGTCGACCGATGGCAGGGCATCCGGGTGGATATCGATGCTTTCCTGAACCAGAAACGGGTTGTGGCTGACATCGTGAAACATATAATGATGCATCGGCGGTGCTGCCAGGATCAGCGGGAGGCCAGATGGCTGAGAGTGGTGCTCCAGGACCGCGCGGTCGACGGCGCGGAAGAAGCGTTCCGCGTCGTTGTCTACCTCGGACTTTTTCCCGCCGTGGCTGTGGTGCATGGGCGAGCTACCGCTTCCTAAACCGCCGTATGAGGCGACGGTCTGGTGTGGCTCGGTCAATTCACCTCCCAATGCCTCGGTGATCGTTCGCGGGACGCCCTGGGCCGGCTCGATTTCGTCCAAAACATCACGGTTACCCTCGAAGAGCTTGATCTCATTTCGGTTCAGGCCGAGAACCTGATAACGGTCGGCTGACTGAAGAATGCGCATCAGGGGTTTACTATGGAAACTATTCGCCACGACAGCCAATTCGGCGACCGGCCGGTGGAGCCTGTATACACGAAACATATCCCTTGCACTCAGCACTGCCAGGCCGTCGAGGGTATGATTCCAGAAGTCGCGGTCGTCAGCCAATGCCACGAACGGCTCGAGCAATGGACGTATCTCGTCCTCCGGGAATTGTTGCAGGAGCGATTCCTCCAGCGTCTCCACGAGGTTCCTGAACCGTATTGGATCTTGCTTGTTGTCCGGGTGGTGCCGATGCGTCGGCAAATAAAGCGATAGGCAGGGTGGATCACAATTGTCCAAGAGCCCCGCTGCGTAGTCTTTATCGAACGAACTCATTTTGCTTCCTGTTGAATTGTAGCACGCGCTTTCAACGGGTATCCGCAGACGATGGATTCAGCAGATTCTCCCCAGGGGTCCAGGATTTGCGCGCCTGTTCTTTAATTTCCTCGGCTTCGCTTTGCAGGCCGGCTTCCGCCTTGGTCACGACTGTTTCGGGCTCGGCGGTCGGCTTCGCCATGGTTGGTTCGGCCGGTTCCACAGCCTGTTCGCCTTCTATTATGCGTACTGGCACCCCGTGAGGGAAGGTGACTTCGCGGGCCTCGTCCGGCAGCGAGATTTTCGCATCCTTGAAGGCCCGATAGACGAGCCGAATGACGGACGATTTCACTTTCAACCAGCTGTGTCGACCGCCATCGAGCCAGAAATAAACCCGTAGGTTCACCGTTGATGATCCAAGGTTTTCCACGAGCACCAAGGGTTCGGGCTCATTCAAAACGGCGGGATGTTCAGCGAGCACCTTCAATGCGACTTCCTGGGCCAAAGAGATGGAATCGTCATAGCCGATACCCACGTGGAAATCCTCGCGGCGGTTGGGATTGCTTGAGAAGTTGCGGATCGTGCTCTTGAAGACGGTCGAATTGGGGATTTGCAGTTGATTGCCGTCGAGTGTCATTAGAACAGTCGTGCGCGAGGTCAGCCGCTCGACGTAACCCGTGGCGCTCGCCACCTCCACCAGATCGCCCTCACGAAATGGTTGCTGCAAGCTCAGAAACAGACTGGCGAGAAAATTCTCGGTGATGTCGCGGAATGCGATGCCCAGCACCAAACCAATCAGGCCTGTGCCTCCTACCAACGTTAGCGCGAGTTGCGTGAGCCCGGCGATACGGAGCACAAGGTATAGGCCGACAAGCAATACAAGCAGTCCGCCGGCCCGGGCCGTTACTTTGCGCAAAAGCTGGCTGGCGGATCGAGCCGGAAGCCGGCGACGCAGTACGTACACCGTTAACCTGGCGAGTATCCATGAAATAGCGAGTACGACCACCGCCACCACGATCAGGGGAAGTGATCTCAGGAATTGGCGTGCCAGATCATTCATAACCTGAAAGGTCGGCTCGAAATCCCAAACCGTCGTTGGAGCCACTTCGATTTGGTTGACGACAGCAACCACGCCCTCTGTATTCTTCGCTAAATCTCCCGCCCATTGCCTGGATTCAGCGTTCTCCGTCGTTCCTTTTAGTAAAACGATCCCGTCCTGGACGGTGACCTGGGGCTCGCCGAACCAGCCTGTCGTTCTAAGAATATCCGCGATTCGTTGCCTGATCTCGTCATCCTTGGCGACGGGTTGGACTTCGACTTTACCTGGGGGCTCGGGTTTGCCGTCAGGCGCCTGCGCCGTCACCGGCTTATCCTGGCTACCGTCTAACTGTTGGGCAGCAACTGAGGTGAACGTAAAGAGGGCGCACCACAGGAACGTGGCGCAGATGAGTCCGGCCGGTCGAGACCTGGCAACGCCCCAAGTTCGAACCCGCACCTGCCCACGATGTCGAGGAGTTGCTCCGTAATCGATTGTTGGCGCTGCCGCTGGTAGCCGGTGGCAAGTCCGGCCAGATGTTAGAACGACCCGCATCCGATGCGGAATTCTCTGCTTTAACTGCATAAGATGCCTTGGAGTATAGCGCCGAAGGAATGTAAACATCTTTCAGCGATCTGCGTTTCGAAGTCGCGGTCAGCGCCGCGCGGCACAGGTCATACAGAGACCCGACTCGGGCATGATCTCTAAACGCGCGACGGGGATTTCGCCTCCGCAATTTAGGCACGTTCCATACTGTCCTCGGGCGATCCGTTCCAGCGCCAGCTCGACCTGTCGCAGGCGTGACTGGTGGCGGCGGCGCCCTTCCGCCATCATTGACTGCGCCTGAATGGCTTCCATGCGGGTCAGCCGGCCAATGGCATTGTCGGGAACGATGCTGACCTTGGTCGGGTCTCCCTGGGTGAGACTCGTCTGGAGGTTGTCCCGCATTTCCTCGAGGCGGTGCCGTAAGTGATTCAGTTCCTGGTCCGTCATCGGCGAAAGATTGTGTGGTCGTTGCTAGAGTCGCTCCGTTGATCGTGACGTCGGTGTCGTTGCGCGTCTGGGCACGCGTCGCCGTCACTTACCGGGCGTAACTCCTGGCGGACGCCGGGCTCGGTTCTGGCAGCGCCCGTCATGCTGCAGGAACAATAGGATCCCGCGTCGTAAGAAGCCACCCCTGCCAAATCAGCCTCGGACTCCGGTGCCGGGAGGCGACGCGGCCTGCCGCAGGTGGAACGGAATAGTACGAATCACTAGATATCATAGCGCGACGGTCGTGCACCATCGCGGTACACATTGGAGAACGAGACGTTGGAGTATCTCGAGTCCGCAGACGTGGGGGTCGCCGTGGCGCCGGCCCGGCATCGTATTGAAACGGACCGGCGCCGAACGTTCGGAATCATCAGTCACCCCGACGCCGGCAAGACGACGCTAACCGAACAGTTGCTGCTGCTCAGCGGCGCCATCCGTCTGGCCGGCGACGTGCGGGCCCGCATGACCGCGCGGCATGCCACCAGCGACTGGATGGAGATCGAGAAGCAGCGCGGCATCTCCGTTACTTCCTCCGTCATGCGATTTACGCGCGACGGCTACGAGCTCAACCTTCTGGACACACCGGGCCACCAGGACTTCTCCGAAGACACCTATCGCGTGCTCACGGCAGTCGACTCGGCGCTGATGGTGATCGACAGCGTGAAAGGCGTTGAGGTCCAGACGAAGAAGCTCATGGAGGTCTGCCGGCTGCGCGACACGCCGATTCTGACGTTCATCAACAAGCTCGACCGTGAGGGGCGCGATCCGCTCGACCTGCTGTCTGACATCGAAGACAGTCTTGGGATCGCCGCAGCGCCGCTAACGTGGCCGATCGGCCGCGGCAGGGATTTTCGCGGTACTTTTCACTTGGGGCGCCGCGAGCTCCGCCTCGTCGACCGGGATGAGATTGTCTGCGTTGAGGCCTTCGACGACCCGATCCTGGACGAACTGCTCGGAAGGTCGGCCAATACGTTGCGCACGGAGATCGAACTGGTTGAGGGCGCCGGTACTCCCTTCGATTTGGAGGAATACCGCGCCGGTCGCCAAACGCCCGTCCTCTTCGGCGTCGCGCTCGACGGATTCGGCGTTCCGGAACTGCTCGATACGTTCTGCGGGATTGCGCCGCCGCCTCGCGAACGGGCAACAACGACCCGTACAGTTTCGCCGTACGAGCCGTCGTTCGCCGGGTTCGTGTTCAAGATCCAGGCGAACATGGACCCGGCGCACCGCGACCGCATCGCGTTCATGCGCATTTGTTCGGGTCGCTTTCGACGCGGGATGGTCGTTGTGCACCACCGCATCGGGAGGGAACTGAGGCTCGCCAACGCGACGATCTTCATGGCACAGGACCGCACCGGCGTCGAGGAAGCATATCCCGGCGACATCATCGGAGTCCACAACCACGGTACGATCCGCATCGGCGACACATTCACCGAGAAGGAGCCTCTGCGGTTCACAGGCATCCCAAGCTTCGCGCCCGAGCACTTCCGGCGGGCGCGGATCGACCACGCGCTTCGTGCGAAACACCTGGAAAAGGGTTTGCACCAACTAACGGAGGAAGGCGCAATCCAGCTCTACCGCCCGCTTGCTGGCAACGAATACGTGCTGGGCGCTGTCGGACCACTGCAGTTCGACGTAATAGCGACGCGGCTGGCGGCCGAATACAACGTGGAGGTCCGGCTCGACCCGCTCGACTACAAGACGGCCCGATGGGTCACCTGTGACCTCCCGGCGGTGCTCAAGGAGTTTATTCGCGCGCTTGAGCTTAATCTGGCGCGCGACGCGTACGGCGATCTGGTTTACCTGGCCGAAAGCGAGTTCCGATTGGATCGTGTGGAGAAGAACTGGCCGAAGGTCCGGTTCCACAGCACGAAGGAACACGCGTGATCACGATGGCTTTATCTCGACTTCGAATGCAAGAAGTGGATCGTTATCTCTTGCCCCGGTAGACGAGCGAAGCCATTCCTAGGGCGAGTGGCAGCAGGGCGAGGAGCAGGAGCGTAATCGTATAGTCGCCGGCGACATCGAGACCGAGGGCGAGTACGACCGGGCCTATTATCGAGATGGCTGATCGCGAAAGACCCAAGTCGCCGAGAAAGGCGTCGATGAAGATCGAGAGCCCAGCTGTCTGGCCGGGAATCGTCATCGCCATGCCCACCGTTGCGGCGAAGGTTACCCTTTTGGTCGAACCCATCAGGGACGGATCGACTGATCGTCTACAGACGACGTCCCACCCGTGCGGGGAATCCGCAGATCCAGGTGTGCCTCGCCAATAATCAGGCGGGCATCGCGTGCATTGAGCAGCCAGTTCCAGAACCAGCTCATGAGAACCTGGATCCGGTTGCGGAATCCGATCAGGAACGCGATATGAATGCCGCCCCATATCAACCAGGCGAGGAAGCCGCCGAACTTCCGGTTTCGGATGTGAGCCACGGCTTTCGCCTTGCCGATCACAGCCATAGAGCCCTTGTCGCGGTAGACGAACTCACCGCGGTGCGCAGGGGAAGTTCGTCCGGCCACCTCGTCAGCGATCGTTTTCCCCGCAAATCGGCCCATCTGGATCGCAGCCTGCGCCACGCCCGGCACCGGCTCTCCCGTATCGGCGAACGTAGCAGCCGCCATATCGCCGATGACGAAGACCTCAGGACGTCCGGCGATTGTCAGATCCGGTCCGACGATCACGCGACCGGACCGGTCAAGCGGCACGCCCAGTGATCGTCCGAGAGGACTGCTCTGGACGCCCGCGGCCCAGAAGACGTTGCGCACGGGGATGAACTCATCGCCTATATAAATGCCCTCCGTCGTCACGTTGGTCACCATGGAACCAAGGTGCACCTCGACTCCCATTTTCTCCAGGTCGCGTTGGGCACGCGCGCTCAGCTCCGGTGGAAAGGGAGGCAGCACGCGATCGGCTCCCTCGAAGAGGATGACCCGTGTCGTTCGCGTGTCGATGTGTCGATAGTCCCTCGGGATGGTCTGCGCGGCGATTTCCATGATGGCGCCGGCGAGCTCGACGCCGGTCGGACCCGCCCCCACGATTCCGAATGTGAGCGCGGCCCGGCGCGCGTCATCGCTCCCTTCGTATTCGGCTGTCTCGAAGGCCAGTAGGATGCGCCTGCGCAGCTCGACGGCATCCTCAAGACTCTTCAGTC
The DNA here is from genome assembly GCA_035512315.1 of Rhodothermales bacterium. GTDB lineage: Bacteria > Bacteroidota > Rhodothermia > Rhodothermales > DATKEJ01 > DATKEJ01. The sequence goes on from DATKEJ010000247.1 coordinate 9,243, forward strand.
CCGGAGCGACCGCGGCCCAGTCGTCGTGTCCGAAATAGGCGTGCGTGGCGCCTGCTGCCAGGACGAGGTAGTCGTACTGAACGTGACCGTCCCTTAGCATCAGATGGCGTTTGTCGACGTCCACGCCGGTGATCTCGGCCAGTGCGACCTGGCAGTTTTTCTGTGTCCGCAGAATCGTACGGATGGGCGCGCTGATGTCGGCCGGTGACAGCGAAGCGGTGGCCACCTGGTACAGGAGCGGCTGAAACACGTGGTGGTTGCGGCGGTCAAACACGGTCAACTCGACCGGCGCTTTCGCCAGCGCCTGGGCCGCGTTGATGCCGCCGAAGCCTCCGCCGACGATGAATACTCTGGGAGTCCGGGGTCCGGAGTCCGGGGTCCGGCGAAAGGATGTCATCGGGTTAGATCGTTGGTGAGTACTTGGTGCAGGGTGCCTGGTACTTGGTGCCTGGTGCCGCACGAGTAGCAAGAGCCTCGTTCTCCGCCAGTGGGTGGGCACGCCCCGGCACTTCGGGGCCATCGACGATCTGCATCACTCGCTGCGCGCCCTCACCGCACCGCCGCCGGACCCCGGACTCCGGACCCTACTGTTCGACCAGCACGTAATGTTCCATCGATCGGTAGAAATCGTCGAGAATCGCCTCCTTGTCGAAACCCTCCCACACGGCGATCGTGCGCGGATTGCCGGGACGCTCAACCCAAGCGCTCTCGCGCAGGATCGGCGCTGGGATCCGGCTCGACTTCGCCCAGTTTGGATTCTTCACGATCGCGACGGCGGCCATGTCGTAGAGCGCCCTCGACGGCGATCCGTCGCCGTGGTACTCGACGTGCTCGAAGAGGTTGACCGAGTAGTCTCCGAACGTGGAAAAGGCGATGCCGTGGCGACCCACCACAGGCTCTTTTGTGCGCGGGCCCAATCCCGGCATGCGCTTCCGAATCTCGGATAGTTCGGCGCGCACCGCGTGTGTCCCCGACAGGTTGCCGTAGCGGACGACCACCATCTCAAACGGCAGGTCGCTGTCGAGCAGGAAATTCAGCGCTTCCTCGTCGTTGTCCTGATTGTATTCACCGGGCTGCGGGTAATTGGAGCCGAGCCAGACAAGCGTGGCGTTCTGCGCGATAGCGGGATTCTTCGCATAGGCCAATGCGATGTTCGTCAATTTGCCGACGGCCAGCAGCACGAGCCTCCGGTTTGACGGCGCCAGCGCCCGCTCGATGATGAAATCGACGCCGTCGGATCCGTCGAATTGCGGCGCATGGATGTGGTCAGAGATTTCCCCAAACGAGCCGGTCGCTCCCTTGATAAGAGGGATGCGGGGATGCAGGGTACATAATTCGAGAATCCTCTCGGCTTCCCGGTAGTGGTCGTCGATGCCACCTCCGTTGTAGGTCGCATTGACCGTTACGCCTTCGAGATCGAAAGCGTCTCCGTTGAAGAGTAGATAGGCGAGAGCGTGCTGGTCGTCCAGTTCGTTGTTCGTGTCGGTGTCGAAAACTACCCTGATCCTGTCGGAGGTCCTATCGATCCGATTTCCCGTTTCACCTTTCTTGACGTCGATTTTCATTTACCTGCTGTCTTTCGCGTGTTGGGCCACGGCCCTGGGATCGTGCGGAAGGGCGCGCGTCGCGAGGCCGTCGCACCCCGTCATTGTCTCGGCCGCCACGATCTTTGTCGGAGCCGCGCAGCCAGGGTCCACGAAACATACGGAAGGTGACAAGTTCGCAAGATGAACCGTCTGAAAACATTTGAACGATTCTGTCGGTTCATTCACATTAAGCGCACCAAGCCGCAGAGCGGGTCGGGCTAAGCAGCCGGGAAAGGCCGCCCAGGCAGAAGAGTAGATTGAACAGGTCATGCCAAAATTGTATCGCGTCATTCTTCCGGTAACGGATGTTGAGCAGGCCGTCGCCTTTTACGCGCAAGTCCTCGACCTGCCTGGCGAGCGGGTGTCACCCGGCCGCCATTATTTCCCTTGCGACGGCACGATCCTCGCCTGCTACGATCCGGTTGCCGATGGAGACGATGACGCCCCTGAGTGGAAGCACCACTTCAATCAGTATGTCTACTTTGCCGTCAAGAACATAAGCAGCGTGCGCGATCGGGTACTTAGGGCCGGTGGAACGTCCGTCACGGATATTGACACGATGCCGTGGGGTGAGCGAATGTTCTATGCCCAGGACCCGTTCGGAAATCCGATCTCGTTTGTGGACGAGACGACCGTCTTCACGGGCCAGGTCTGAGACGCACACCGGGCTCCGGTCTGGTGGAAGAGCGTTAGTCGAGGATCTTCCAGAACGAATCCTTGCGAGTCACTTTACCGTCGCGGAATTCCAGCAAGTCGACCCCGCGTACCTCGATCGAGCCCCCAGTCTTCCTGGTGCCGGTAAGCGTCCACTCAGAGACGCCGAAGGTCCCGCATGTCCAATGGATGTCTTCCCCGTAGTGAACGTCGGGGATACCTTCGAAGCGTGTCGCCAGGCCGGCCCGAACTTCCTGCTTTCCCACATAACGATCTCCCCGTGGCCCCGTGCCTCGCGGCATGTAGAACACACAGTCATCGTGGAAGTAATCCATGATGGCATCCAGGTCGTGGCGATTGAAGGCCTCCAGGAAGCCTTGAGGGTATCGAGGGTAACTTGGGTGGACATAAAAAATCCTGGTTTGGGCGAATCCGCAAGTGACGAAGATCGCGAGCATCGCGCTTGGCGCAGCAAAGCGAGACCTTGTTATTCGCCATTGCCGGCAAACTCCCAGAAAGGCCGAATGTCAATAACGCCTCTGGCTCGAGCGCACGGCGTATTTGATACGAGCTCGATGACCTCATTCAAATTCGCGGCCTCAATCACCGAAAACCCTGCAAGTGGGAGGTTATGCTGAGGGTAGGGCTCGTCGGTAACTTCAAGGACTCGATCCCAGTTTCGTACAGATGTGACCTTGGCTTGTACCGCCGCCATGAGGTTTCCTCGGTCCCGTATCACTGCGTCTTGAGCAAAAACCTCTTGTTTTTCATCTTCACTCAATGAGTTCCACCCGTCTTCGTCTCCATAGGCAAGGCACAGGAATTTCATTTAGCTACCTCCCAATCCGTTGGTTAGCTGACAGGGCATTTTGTTTGGCGTATAACAGTAATTATAGTGCGCATTGCAACGATCGGCGCGGGCGCAGTCGCGCTGGACTACCGTCACGCAAGTAGCATTCGTCACAGCCTCGGAACGAGAAGCCCTTTGTTCTGCGCATACGCGTCATAGGCTTCACCAAGCTTCCCACGCAGCATTTCTTCCTCCGCTCGCGCCGACTTGGCGACGCCAATCGCGAGCAGCGGCCACAGTAGGAGCAGGATCCAGTTAAGCGTCCCCAGCGCCGCACCGAGCCAAAGGGCCGCCACCGCGGAGTATATCGGGTGGCGAACCACGCGGAAGGGCCCGGAGGTCACCAGCGCGTGCTCTCTAAGGATGGCGGGGCCGGGCACGTAGGAGTCGCCGAGCACCCGCGTCGCCCAAGGCATCATGACTGCGCCGTAAAGACCGAGACCGACGCCGATGACGCGAACGACTATCCACGCCTCGGATAGCTGGCCAAATCCTGTCAGCAGGACGATCGGAGGAATCAGCCAACTGATGACCGCCGGAGGAGGCGGAAGCGGACCCGCACGCTCCTCGACGCTTTGCCGGCGAGCACGGAATCGAAATATCAAGGCGAGAAAGAAAATGAAGCCAACGGTATAAGTGATCACGAACGAGAGGCGGAATCCGTCTATCATGAAGTCACCTCTGAAGGAGTTGGTTGGCCCGTTGCTGCGAACCCTTCATGAAACATGACACGGCCTTGAGGAAGGCGTCCATCAAACGAAAGAGCGAAGAAGACCTCATCTGGAACACCGTCGACCGCAAGTCCGGCAACATTCTCAAATCCAAACTTCCTGTAGTACTCCGGATGCCCAACAAGACAGCAGCCTTTGGCATTCAGGTTCTTCAGCCGTGATAGCCCTTCCAGTATCAGAGCCTTGCCAACGCCCCGTCGCTGGTATTCCGGAAGTACTGAAACCGGGCCAAGTCCGTACCAATCTTTGGCGCCGTCTGAAATGGTCACGGGTGAAAACGCCATATGCCCAATCACACGACCATCCAATTCTGCGACCAACGATAAGGTCAGGGCTCCTGCGGAGCGCAGCGCCTCGATGATGAATTGCTCCGTGTGGCCGCTGATCTCCAGTGATTCGAACGCTGCAGCAGTCACCTCGGTGATGACGGCAGCATCGGCCGTTGTCTCGTCTCTTATTACGACCTTCTGGTGGCTTACCATCCCTCGTCTTCCTCGGGCGGTCGGATCTCTTGGATGACCAACTCGTGCCACCAGCAAAGTACTGCAGAACCGCAAGTGCGACATCACGCCGCAAAGACCGACAGCCACGCATCCAGCGCGAAATAGGCTACAGGCCACACGATCAGCGCCGCAATGAGCACCAGACCCACGAATCCGCGCGTGGTACGACAGCTCGTCCTGAACAAACAGCAGGATAGGCCTTGCCCCTACCCCAAGTCGCTCGATTGCGGTGCCACCCAAGCGAGAGCGCGTGCTCGCTCGCTCGGGGCAGGCTCCATGGGTTCGGCTGCTTGCGGTTCCGGGACGGGCCGGCCGATTTCCATTAATCCCCTGGCGACAAGCCATCCTGCCAGCGCCAAGTGGCTGAAAGCCATCGGAACACCCATCCATGCTACCGGCGTGTAGCCGAGAAACCCGCGTGCAGGAATCCCTGCGAAATGAAGCATCACGGTTGCGAGCCCGAACGCGGCCAGTACCCGCGGGACCAACTTGAAGCGGTACAAAACGCAGTAGAGCAGGAAAATCCAGGAATCGATCACGAGGAGCTCCGTGATGTGCGCCCATCTCCTTGTCGAGCCAACCACTGTCGCAAGCGTGTGGAAAAGCTCCTGCGGGCCGCCTGCCTCAGCGTACTGCCTGCTTAGAGACAGCATGGACAGCACGTGGACGTTGTCGACCGCCTGCAGCAAGAAAAACATCAAGCTTACTGCCAGGAGCCAAAGCGCCATTGCCTCGCTGTACTCACGAAAGACCCGAAATGCCGTTATCGTGATGCCGATCGTGAGCGCGCAATTCGCAAACAGCAGCAGCACGGCGCTTTTGATCTGAAATGAAGCCGCTGCCGCATTCGCCAGATAGGTTTCGGCGCCCGTCGTCAGCGGAAGCAGGAGTATGAAC
>DATKEJ010000248.1:0-4303 GCA_035512315.1 Rhodothermales bacterium
GGAAATCGGGCGGGGTGGGATGGGAGCCGTCTATCTCGCCGAACGCGCGGATGGCCAGTTCAGCAAGCAGGTCGCCCTCAAGCTGGTCAAGCGGGGGATGGATACCGACGAGATCCTGCGCCGCTTCCGGACCGAACGCCAGATTCTGGCCGGGCTCGAACATCCCCACATAGCCCGCCTCTATGACGGCGGCGTTACGGAACCCGGCGACGTAGACCCCGGCGGCCGGCCGTTCCTCGTGATGGAGTATGTCGACGGCCGCCCGGTTGACGCCTATTGTGACGCGAAACGGTTGTCGATAGATGATCGCCTAGCGCTCTTTCAGACGGTTTGCGAGGCGGTGCAATACGCCCACCGGAACCTGGTCGTCCACCGGGACCTCAAACCTTCGAACATCCTGGTGAGCGAAGACGCCGCCGGGAAGCCTCAGGTGAAGCTGCTTGATTTCGGCATCGCGAAACTGCTCGCCGAGGATGGGGATTTGTCCGTTCCCATGACCAAAACAGGTGCTCGCGTGATGACGCCTGAGTATGCCGCACCGGAGCAAGTGCAGGGTACGGCCATCACGACGGCGACCGACGTGTATGCGCTTGGGATCGTCCTGTTTGAGTTGCTGACCGGCCGGCGTCCTTACGGGACTACCGGGCGTCGTTTGGCCGACATAAAACAGGTCGTGCTGGACACCGAACCTGAACGCCCATCCTCGGCCGTGAGGAAGCCGACAGATCGCGTGCAGAGGGATGGAACGACAGAGACGATAACGCCGGAGCAGATCAGCGCCGTTCGCGCAAGCACCGCGGATCGGCTGCAGCGGAGGCTGCAGGGCGACTTGGACGTGATTGTGCTGAAGGCACTGCGAAAAGAGCCGGAGCGCCGTTACGCCTCCGCCGAAGCGTTGATGGAAGACATCCGAAGGCATCGGGCGGGGCTGCCGGTCAGCGCGCGGCCTGACACCCTGGACTATCGCTTCCGGAAGTTTGTGAAGAGGCATAGGTTCGGAGTCGCTGCCGTTGCGGCTTTCCTGATTCTTGTGCTGGGAGTCGCCACGATGACCGCTGTGCAGCAGGCAGCGACGGCCCGTGAGCGGGATCGTGCGGAACGAGAGCGTGACAGGGCGGAGGAGGTGGCGACGTTCCTGAAGGATTTGTTCAATGCGTCGGATCCCTACCTGGCCACGACCGATCGGCTCGACACCCTCCGTATCCGTGAATTCCTGGACCTCGGGGCGACCAAGGTCCAGCGCGAAATGAAAAACGAGCCCGTTCTTCAAGCCGAGATGCTCGACGTTATCGGCAACGTATACCGAAATCTGGGGCTTTACGATAGGGCCGAGCCTCTCCTCGTCGAAGCCCTCGAACAGCGTCGCGCATTGCTCGGCCCTGCCCACCGTGACGTGGCCAGGAGCCATCAGAGCCTGGCCGAGACATTCCAGGCGAAGGGTGAATATGAGTCGGCCGAACGGCACTTCCGACAGTCCCTCGATCTGTACCCAAAGCAAGAGGAGGAGTCGTCTCTGTTACGCGCCCAGGCGCTTTCGGGCTTGGCCTCGGTCCTTCGCGATCGGAACGAATTTGACGAAGCCGAGCTCCTTCTTCAGGAGGCCCTGACCATCCAGCAAGCGAAACTGGGTGACGAACATCTGGATGTGGCGCATTCGATGCTTCAGCTCGGCCGTGTATATCAGGATCGCGGAAATCTGGTTGATGCCGAATCCCTGTACCGAGAAGTCCTCCGCCTGCATCGTAAACTGCTCGGAGATGATCATCCAAAAGTAGCAGGCAGCCTCGACAACCTCGCCGTCGTCCTGCGCCAGCAGACAGATCTGGAAGCGGCAGAGCCCCTGGCGCGAGAGGCCTTGATGCTTCGCGAACGCACCCTCGGTCCGGATCATCCTCACACGGTGACGTCGGTCTACGAAATCGCCGGCCTGCTGCGCGACAAAGGAAATTTCGAGCAGGCCGTTGCTCTTTTCAAGCGCATCATTGAAGCAGATCGCAGAACCCTTGGCGACCGGCATCACTATGTCGGGTTGGACTGGCGCGAACTTGGCACGACCTACCTCCGAATGGGGGACTATGACGAAGCGCTGAACGCTTATCAGGCGTCTCTCGACATCCTGCACGATGCGCTGTCGGAAAACCATGCAGATATCGCCGTGGTGATGAGTGGGGTCGGAAATGCACACCTTCAGAAAGGAGACTTGGAGCGTGCCGAGCCGATTCTCCGCAAGGTGCTCGACATGCGTCGCTCCACCCTGGGTGAAGATTCTTGGTGGACCGGCGTCTCGAAGAGTCTTCTGGGTGACTGCCTCATGCGCCAGCAACGTTACGCGGAAGCGGAGCCCCTGCTGGTCGACGGCTATGAGACCGTGCGTGACGGAAACGGCCCGACGGAAGCGACGCTGCGGCGCCTAGTGACGTTTTATGAAGCCGTCGGCAACGATGCCGAGGCCGAGGAGTACCGGATGGTGATCGCGGGAAGTCCGTGACGTTGCCTTCCCTCCTTTTTCAGTGGTCACATGAAGGCCTAGCGAGCCCAGGCATTCCTCTGTTGTGATCACGAGTCGAGGATCTCCTAACCAGCCGTTTCGGATGTAGGAAACACTACCGCCGTTCGAATCTGATGGCCTCTACCGCGGTCTCCAGATCGCCCACCCATTTCCGTTGCTCCTCCAACAGATACGACAACGTGATGTAGTACATGCTGTCGTTGTTCTGAACGAGGTAGGTGTTCACGGCCATCCTGTCTGAGCTTGACCCGACGTCTGCCGCATACCGAAACCGGATGGCCTGCGTCCCCACAATCTGTACCACTTCGGTCCCCGCCCAGTCGACCTCGCTCAGTTCTCCCCGGGCTTCGCCCTCTTGGATGAATCCAGTCCGCAGGTCGTTGTCCAGCTGATCGAGGTCCTCGGCAGGCATGGAGAGATCGGCGCCGAGCTCGGCGTAGGCACCCGTCTCGCCCTGCTCAATCCTAACCAGAATCGTCGCACCGGGCATTCGGAACGGCTCCGTATCCCGCCGATAGCTTGCGGGTTGCGCAATGACCGAGAAGTCCTCATCGGCAACGATGAGATACTCCTGTTCGTTGTCCACGACGGACCTAAAAGAGCCCTCGGCCAGCTCCAGCGACGGCGGGAGAGGGAAAACGAAATGGCCGGGAGCCTCGACCAGCGGCCATGTGGCCGGCTGTGCGGATGCAGCTGAGACGAACACGAGGATGACGGAGACGGCTTCGGCGGCCGTCATTTCGAGCGAAGCGAGGGATCCCTGCTTAAATGAGGGGTCCCTCGGTCGCTGGCGCTCTCGAAATGACAGTGGCGTCATTTCTCATTTCAACAGGCTCATCCTCCGGCTAGCCGCATAGCTTCCCGCCCGGATGGTATAGATATACAGTCCGGTACTAAGTCCGCTCGCGTCGAAGCGAACCGTGTGACTTCCCTCGTCGGCAAATCCGTCGACCAGCGTTGCGACTTCCTCGCCGAGCACGCGGTACACCTTCAGCACGACATGGCTGCCCTCCGGAAGCGAGAAGTTGATCGCCGTGACCGGATTGAACGGATTGGGGAAGTTCTGCGCCAGTGCGAATCCGTCTGGAGTTTCCGCAGCCAGGCCCGCCTTGCTGACGGAGCCGCAGTCGTAAGACGCGCTGCTATTGTCAGCCGCATTGTAGGGCAGCGAAGCGGTGACGGTGTTCACGCAGAAGTTCACCGTAACGCCTCCGCGGGCGGTGGCCGTCGTCTTGATTCGCACAGTGCCGTCCGCTCCCGTGACGCCGGTTCCGCTCTCGTTGAACGAACCACTAAACGTACCGCTCACAGTGGCATCGCCAACGGGTTGACCGAGATTGTCGTGGATCGTCACGTCGGCGAATCCACGCTTGTTGCCGCGGTTCAGGTTCTCTGTACCGGTAACGATGCTCTCGACGTGTACCGATTCTGCGACACCCTCCTCAAGTGTCGTGGCCGATGCCGTGTTCGAGTAAGCGGAGAATCCAACGCTGTTGAAAGCGCGCACCCTGTAGTACCGCGTCGCCGATGCCGGAAGACCTGCGTCGGAGTAGCCGGTCACGTTTGGTCCGACCGTGGCGATCAACACGAAAGTCAGGTTGTCGTCCGACCGTTCGATCTCGGTGCCGTCTTCGTTGCCGGCATTGTCGGTCCACGATAGATCGATTTGGCTCGACGAAGCTGCGGTGGCAACCAGATCAGACGGCGCGGCAGGCTCGGTGTCCGCAGGCGTCGGCTCACCGCCGGATACGGCAAATTCACAGATCCGTGTGGCCCATTTGAAGTCGCCGGTCG
>DATKEJ010000249.1:0-2916 GCA_035512315.1 Rhodothermales bacterium
ATGAAGTCGTCGATGAACGGACGGATCTCCGGGTACGTCATTTCAGTGAATTCGTCAAAAAAGGCATCTTCATCAAACGCCGAGTCCGGGCCATACTTTTTCGAAAGATCGAGGATGACTTCCCGCAGGCCGCGCTTTCCATCGGAGAGCGAGAGCAGCTGTATGTCGAGCAGTGCAGCTACGAGGGCACCCCGCTGATAAATATTTCCCCATTCCCGTTGGCCCTTCGTGGAATAAGATTGCAAGCCGATCTCGGTCAGGCTGAAGCTCTTATCAAAGTTGTCGTTGGCCTCCAACTTTCCGGAGAGACGGGTCAGGTATTCATCCAGAGTGATTAGTCCGCCGCGAAGTTGAGAAGCATGGGCCATCCATTCGGTTGTGCCTTCGTAAAGCCATACATGGCGTGACGGGGTAGGCTCGACGAAATTGAACTGCTCGATGACGTCGCTATGTATGTTGAGCGGCGTGACGATGTGCAGGAATTCGTGCGCGACTATGTTGGGGATCGCTGACGTGATGAGCTGATCGAACGCCCGCTCGTCGAAGGTGTAAGTCGAACTGTACGAGTGCTCCCAGGCGCCCATCGTCACGTCCTCGAAGTGGAACAGGAACGCATAGCGGTCGACCGGCAGCTCGCCTAGAAAACGCCCCGACGCATTTAGAATCTGCTCGACTGATTCGAGTATCTGGTCCGACGTTACGGCACCTGTTTTTGAGTAGGTGTAGATTTCCACATCGCTGCCTCTGACGTCGAGTGACGCGGATGTAAGCCTTCCGGCGAGTATAGGTGAATCTACAATATGGTCGTAGTCGTCGGCGACGTACCAGCCGGTGGCGTCGGTCGTGAGCGCGGTGCCGACGATCCACGACTCGGGCCGATCGAGCCGCACGCGAAGCGATCTTGACTGCATGCCGGTCGGATATCCGAAGACCGCCTGGCCGTTTATCTGGACGTGATCATCTTCGATCGACGTACCGCACATCATGTAGATGGGATTTTCGACGACCGGCGTGTCCCACGTTTCCGCGAGGCTGTACCGGATCTCGGCGACGCGCTCAGGATCGGATATGCGCCACTGATTTGTCGTGACCTGCTCCGATGGTATCTCTCCGCCCGCTGGGTCGAGGGCCACGAAGGAACGCACGAAGCGTCCGATATTCATGATCTGATACGTGCCGGGTGCAGTCGAGGCGAACTGATACACGGCGTTCTCGGGACCAAGATCATCAACGTAAAGGGTGACCTTGAACGTATCTCCGGAGCGATCGTTGAGATCGACGACGTATCGCAGCGGAGTCGCGGTGCTCTGGACGTTCGTGCGGCTGCCGGCGCACCCGAGTGTTCCGGACGCCATGACAACGACAATGACGGCACGGAGGGCAAATTCCTTCATGAGTGGAGATGATCCGTTTGATGCGAGTGCAAACAGCGACCCTCGGCAATGTCCGGTGCGCGGGGTGTTCGTAAAAGTTGCTTCAAAGGTTGCATCCGGTGTTCGAACTATCCGGCGACGATGAAAACATGTCGTCCACCGCTTCGTTGCCATGCAAACGTCTCAGTCATGAACTTCTGCGGCGTATTCTTATATTGATTTGGTGGCGCCATGCTCGTTTGCTGAGTTGACGTCACGTATTCCGCATGTTTGCAGCAGGCAGCGCCGCAATGTCGATGGCAGAGAAGTCGAACCCTTCCGCGATAGAACGGGATCGTCAATCCACCCAATCCACTTCCTCTGAGAAGGCGGAGACCTCGTCGATGACGGGGGATGCCCGGTCGGACGTCGCGAAGGAATCGCCGGAGACAGATGCGAAGCACGGAGCCGGCCAGGGAGGTTCGTCTCGACGCAGCCGCAGTGCGCAGGAGCATGTCAGCCTCAAAGGGCTCGGTTCGCTCGAGAGGCTGCGCGATCGCGTCGAAACTGCTGCGCACGAGCTGAAGCGGCTCCGCGAAGAAAATCATGCCCTCGCAGAGCGCGTACGAGAGCTGGAATCACATCCTGAGGCCGAGGTACAGGGCACTTTTCTATCGCTAGAGCACGATCCCGAGTTGCTGAGCCGGAAGATCACAGGGTTTATCGAGGCGATCGACCGCTACCTCGAGAATGAGCGCAAGCGCTCGTGAGCTGCTGAGTCATGGCGAATTCCATTCGCATACGCATTCTAAACCGCGACTTCTCCCTTGTGGTGGAGAAACGGGACGAGCAGCGCACGCGTGAGCTGGCTTCGTACGTCGACACGAAGATTCGAGAATTCCGGCGATCCCATCCCGAACAGCCCGAAGTAACCGCGGCGATCATCGCCGCAATGGCTGTCGCCGAGGAGCTGTTTACGGAACGCGATCAGCGCGCCGAGCTTGAAGCCCATCTGAGCGGCGAGCTGAGCGAAATGGCCGAGCGGCTCAGCGAGGCGCTCGCCGTCAACGGCAAGGGAAAGTGAGGTCGTCCTCCGGCGACGGGGAAGCGAGACATGCTCCCGGTGCTCATCTTGACTTCCAAAGCTGCTGCTGTTTATCTAGTCTTCAAGGAACTGGTCCAAATAATCCCGATTTAAGGGACGTACTTATCCCGAGAGGGACGAGGTTTTACACCGCCTGTAGCGGAGTGCGTAAAAGAACCTGACAACTTCTTTCAAGGGAGCCGGTCTTCGCGTTTGGACTACAGGCCCCAGCCTTCGGGCTTCATCTGCCTTGCGGATGGACAGGGGACGTCGAAAGAATGCGAGTGGTGCCCACTGTGTAGAGAGGAGGTTCTTCTATCCAACCGTTGCGGGCGCGTGTAAATTTCAAAACGCCCCGGTGCGCTCGGAGGTTTAAAGACCTGTTCGCACCGGGGCGTTTTTATTTTTAGCCAAGCACGATAAAACATGATTACGACGATCGGCCTCGTTATCGCCGTCGCCGTGGTCGCTCTCGGCATT
>DATKEJ010000250.1:0-2465 GCA_035512315.1 Rhodothermales bacterium
CACCTTGCCTGCCCCAGGGGAACTGAACCCCGATCGCGAATATTACTGGCGTGTCCGGGCCAAGGACGACAAGGGAGTCTGGGGACCGTGGGGCAAGACCTGGCGATTTACCCCGCGCGGTCCTGCTTACCCTTTGGACGTCCGCTTCGAATATGACTCGCAAAAGCGTTTGGGGCTCCTCAAATGGAAGCCGAATTCCACAGGTCGTCGGCCGCTCGTTTATCGAGTTTATGCCAGCGACGAAAAAGGCTTCTCTGTCAGCGATACTCCTTACAAACTCACCACAGGGGCCTCACGAGAACTGCCGGATGTGCTGCCCGCCAATTTCCTGATCGAAACCAGCAGCACCGCACTAGCCGTCGTTGGCCCTGGTGTGACGCTGGCTGGAGCGAACAAAGCCTATTACCGGGTGGTTGCGGTAGACGCGGCCGGAAACCGGAGTGGCCCTTCCGACTACGCGAAAGCTCCCCGTCCGGTGATTTTCAGCCAGCCCGTGGTGGACGCTACGAGAGGGGAAGAATACCGTTATGACGTCTCCGCGATCCGCTCTATCGGGGATCTGCGGATGCGTCAGGTCGACGGCCGAGAGGTCGCGAACTACTGGAACATCGAACGTCCTCGCTTCCGCATCGAGCAGGGGCCGCGGTGGCTCGAGGTCGATGAAACGACGGGCTTGCTTTCAGGTGTCCCCGATGCCCCAGGGACTTCCGAGGTGATCGTCAGCGTCACACTGGAGCGGGAGATGCGTCAGTTGGACGAGGAGACACTTAAGTGGGGCAACGAGAAAATCATCGCCTCGGGAAAAGAGACGGTCGGCACGGACTCTCAGGAATTCGTCCTGGAAGTCGGGCCGTAGCAAGACACGATCGAGATCGACATGGATCCGAAGAGACGCGCATGAAGGAGGACCATCAATGATCCAGCAGATCGATCGGCGCAGCTTCGTCAAGGCGTCGCTCCTGCCGGCGGTATGGTCACTCTCCGCAGGCTGGACCACGCACACGCAAGTGGCGAGCGGCCGTGAGGCCGCGGCCGGGACCCCGCAGGGGCCGGAGATCATCGACACCAACGTGCATTTGTTTGATTGGCCTTTCCGAAGACTGAAGTACGCCCGCACCGGTCCGCTCGTCGAGAAGCTGCGCGGGCACCGCATCACGCAGGCCTGGGCCGGCAGCTTCGAGGCCGTCCTGCAGAAGCAACTCGACGGGGTCAATCGCCGGCTCGCCGAAGAATGCCGCATCGCCGGCGACGGCATGCTGCTCCCGTTCGGCAGCGTCAATCCCGCTTGGCCCGACTGGGAAGAGGACCTCCGCCGTTGCGACGAACAGCACAGGATGCCTGGCATCCGGCTCTACCCGGGGTATCACGGGTACACTCTCGATCACCCGGAGTTCGTGCGGCTGCTCGCTGTGGCGGCGCAACGGGGGCTGCTGGTGCAGATCGCGATCCGACTGGAAGACGAGCGGGTGCACCATCCGACGCTCGACGCTCCGCTCGTCGATGCGGCCCCGCTGCCTGGTATCTTGAAGCAGGTTCCTTCGGCAAGGGTGCAGTTGATCAACTCCGGGGAGGCGCTGCACGGGCGTCACGTGTTGGACCTCGTCCGGGACACTCAGGCGACGTTCGATATCGCCGCGATCGAGGGGAACGGCGGACTCGGCCGGCTGATCGACGGAACGCATCCGACTTACGATGGACCGGTAGGCGTTGAACGGCTGCTGTTCGGTTCGCATGCTCCCTACTTCCCCTGCGAGAGCGCCCTCATGAAGCTGTTCGAGTCGCCGCTGGTGTTGGGGCAACTGCAACAGTTGATGCGCGGCAACGCGGAGCGGCTGTTGGCGGTGTGAACTTTTGGCTGTTAGTGTTTTGCCATTGTGAAGTGATCCTCAAGATGATGAACCCCGTCAATCCACGCCAGTTCGCCCTCAACCCGGCCGACTATGGCCTGCCGACCCGCGACGAACTCGTGAAACTGCGGATTTGGGACCTGCACTATCATGGTCTGTGGGAAGGCGATCTGCACCGGCACGAAGAGACGCTGTTCTACGTGGACCGCATGGGCATCGAGCGGATGCTCTCGCTGGACATTGCCGGTTCGCCGCGCGATCCGCTGGGGACGTCGCTGTCTGCCGAACAGAAACGAGAAATCCGTGAGTTCCTCGAGAACAACACGGACCGGGTCTCGGGATTGATCCCAATCGATCCGTCGCAGCCGGCCGCCAGTTGCCGGAAGATCGAAGAGTGGGTCCGCAACGGACCATGTATCGGAATCAAGTACTACGGCGGCAATCCCGGCGGGATCTGTTGCAGTCACCCGAACAACGACCGGGTCATTCGACTCGCTGCCGAGCTGAATGCGCTCGTCTACATTCACACATGGATGAAGGTTGGAGGCGAGCCGCGTCGGCCGGGGGGAGACAACATTGCCGGCGAGTCGACGCCGCGGGACGTCGCGCTCCTGGCCG
>DATKEJ010000251.1:0-9438 GCA_035512315.1 Rhodothermales bacterium
CTTCAGCCTGAGCGACAGGACTTCCTCCTCGTACGAAGAAACGGGGCTGAGGCCGTTATTGCACGCCGCTATCCCTACTGTGCCGATGATCAGAATGCTGAGAGCCCGTAGCACTTCGGTCAGATCGTTCTATTCAGTTTGGTGTTGGGGCTCAATACGACAACGGGTCGATCAGGTTCTGGATCCTGGTACGCAATGCGGGCTGTTGCATCAGTATCGGCATTTGGATCGAGCTCGAACTCGCCCACTGGCCTCGCCGGGCTGAAGCCCGGCTCGGAGGGTTTAGCACCGGCTCGCAACCCCGGGGTGGTCGCCCGGGCTGAAGGAGCGATCGCCGGTAACGGGTCGGCCCTCGATCTGGAGTGGTCACTCTCGGAGATGGTCCCCCGCTGGAGGGGGCGGCTGGAGCGACGACCGGTGAACCTTAAAGCAGCCGCAGGTGCTGGGTCGAGCGGAAGCCGGGGGAGTTCACTTATGGAGGAGCCTACCCCGTCAGCCAGTAATGCAAAAGTAGTTACCACTCCAGATATCGATCGCGGCCAAGCAAC
Organism: Rhodothermales bacterium; assembly: GCA_035512315.1. GTDB lineage: Bacteria > Bacteroidota > Rhodothermia > Rhodothermales > DATKEJ01 > DATKEJ01. Next base: position 549 of record DATKEJ010000251.1, read on the forward strand.
TCGTCCTTCCGGCTCTCGATGATTTCGTCGCGTGCGGATTCGCGTCTGGTGTGGCGTTCCTTCAGCTTTGCCACTCGGTTTTCGGCCCTTTCGATGGCTTCCTCCTCAAGACGCAGCTTGTAGGTGAAAATCTCGTTCAGCTTCTGGTCGAGCTCCTTCTCGAGCTCCGCCTTCTCAGCGTCCGACGACTCCCGCGCCTTTCGCGCAAGCGTCCGTGCCTCTTTCTCGAGGCGTCTCAGCTCGCTGTCGCGGTGCAGGCCCGGAATCTTGCCGAGCTTTCCATGGAGATCCAACCCCGGACCGTGCCCGCGGAATTGCATTCCGGGTCCAAGCTTGAAAGCGAAGCGTCCGGGGTCGCCTTTGACTGTGTCTCCATTCACGATGACGAGTCGCTTCCCGTCGTCGACGATGACGCGCACGTCGCACTCGTCAACGTCTTCGCAGTGATCATCCGTCCATAGGAAATCGGACGTGAAGTCGAGGGCGAGCTCCCCGTCGAGCTCCGCGAGTTGATCGTGGAGGTTCTCAAGGTGCCGGTCGAGGTTCAGCAGGTGCTCATATACGAAGGTATCTTCGAAGTCCCATTCCTCATCTTGCGCCTGCGCCGGCGACATCACCACGGCGCCGATCAGCGGCGCCAAGGCGAACAGTTGTTTCCAGATGCTCATGACAGTTACTCCTGATTCACGGTTGATCTCGATTTACGCCCTCGGTCAGGATCTGGAGCCGGCGGTTGACCAGTAAGTGCTTCTGCGCTTCCCGTCGCTCGACGCGCTCGCGGAGTTGCTCGAGCTCGCGCTCGAACTGGGCAATTTCCGCCCGGCGATTGTCCTGCTTAAATTCAAATATCTCATTTAGTTTGGCGACAAGCAGACCGGTCTTGGCCTTGCGGTCGTTCTCCGTCTTGGCGGATCGAACCTGACTCGCCAGTCGCGCTGCTTCGCTCTCCAACTCGGTTTCTCGGAACAGGCGGGAGAAGAGGGACTGATTGTAGTACTGGAGGCCGTCCAGATAGAGGGTGTTCGCCTCGTTCAGGAGTTTCGGTACGGCCTCGTTCACTTCGAGACGTTCGCCTTGAAACGAGTAATACTGACCCTTGTCGGCGTCCACGATCCAGCCCTTCGCAACGTTCATGTCCCGATGATCCATCTTGTTGTCTTTCAGGCGTCTGCCTGAGATCTCGAATTCACCCGGAATGAGTTCCAGCCGGTTGGGCTTGACCGCAAAGAAGTGATTCCGAAGTTGGACGACGGGCTCGTCGATGCCGATGAAGCTGTATGAGACCGACATGCTGTCGAGTTGCAGCGACTTGGGCAAGTCGCTCGCATCGATCTGCCGGCCGTCGATGAGAATTTGGTTATCCTTTATCACGAGCGTGCGAACGGCCTGAGCGGGCTGATTCTGAGCGCTCGAATTTTCCGGCCAACCCCCGATTACCAACCAGGCGGCAAGGAGGGCCGGACCGAATAGCTTTTGGAGGTTCATTGTCGTAATACCGTTTTTGCGGTTGGAATTCATTGTTCGCCTCTCGTTTTCAGCAATCCGTCGTTGCCCGGCTGCTGTTTTTCGAGGCGTTCGAAGGAGCCTTCGAGCGGGACGGCCTCTTCCCAATCTTCTCCGGGACTCCGTCCGTCGAGCGCACGAACCTGCCAGAAGAAGGTTCGGAAGGCTTCCTCCTCCAGATCCCATGTCATCAAGCCACTATCGTCTTCCCCTTCCTTCTTCAGCGAGGAATCGGCCAGAAACGCTTCGCGTCCGAGCACGGCAGGCAGGTGATCGCCCGCCGACCCGGAGGACGGTTCGGCTGCCGCCAGCGCACCCACCTCATCAAAATCCTGACGGAAGACTGAGCGGTCCCGTTCACGGCCTTCGTCCGGCGAGGCAGCGATGGCCGCTGGAGCCGGTTTCTGCTCGACCTGGTCGGCGAAGTTCATGGACTCCGCAGGTGCTTCCGCCATTTCTTCATCCGGCTCCTTGGCGCCGGCTTGGCCTAGAGCAACGGTGGGCTCCGACGAAACGGCGGGCGCATTGGCTCTGTCGACCGGCAGGATGCCGTCGGTCCGAAGCGTCAGATAGCCGACGCCGACGGCGACGACGACGACCGCTGCGGCTGCCAGTCGCTGCAGCATCCGGTTCGTCAGGATGAGGGTCATTGTCGATCGCGCTTCCTTCCTTCGAACGGCTTCCGCCACGACCCCGTCAATGACGCCGGGAGCGGGTCTGCTCCGAGGAAGCGCCTCCAGAGCGGCCTTGGCTTCGAGGAGCTGTGTCAGCTCCTGGCGAGCATCCTCGTCGAGATCCTTCGCGAGGGCCTCGATGTCGATCTCGCCATCATAGAGTTTGCGAACGAGTTCCAGAGAGTTCATTGTATCACGATGCAAGTTCTATCCGCTCCAGTTCGTTTGCGTCCGTTTCCTGCAGCATCCGGCGAAGGTTGAGAAGCGCATATCGCATCCGCCCCAGCGCCGTATTAATCGAGCAGTCGGTAAGCTCTGCTATTTCCCTGAAGGTCAATTCAGACTCATGACGCATCAGCACCACTTCACGCTGTTCCGGCGGAAGCCTATCGATGCACGCGCTAAGCCACACGGCCTGCTGCTGCCGGTGCAGCTTGTCGGATGCATCGGGTTCACCATCCGCGACGATCTGATCCAGGTCGAGTCCTTCTTCGTTTTCCATCACCAGTCTCATTCGAGAGCGCTTCCTGCTCCTCAAGTGATCGAGCGCAGTGTTTCGTGCGATTCTCATCACCCACTGGAGCCAGCGCCCTTGAGAGGTATATGACCCTCGCTGACGCTGCATGGCTCGAACGGCCTTGACGAACGTCTCCTGGAAGAGGTCGTCGGCCACTGTCGGTTCCCGAACCATACCCAAGAGAAATCCATAGATCCGCTCCTGATGGCGCTCCACCAGGGTTCTGAACGCCTTCTCATCCGCGTTCTCGACAAAAGCCGAAACCAATTCCGCGTCGTCTTGATGCATCTGCATTGATCAGCAGGCGCCGAGGTCGTTCATATCCTGTTGAACGCTGTACTGGCGATATAACGAGATTCTGATCGGAATTATTGTGTGACCTTCAACCCGAAAACGCCCATTCGGATCAGGTCGACGCTCCACGAAGTTCGTGAGTCGCGGACTATGGCCCTCCAGGTTGGGCGGACCGCCCCTACGAGCGGCTGCACGTCATCGAGGATGACGACGGCGTCCGGGGATAGCCGCGGGAGAATCATCCTAAGGTAGGTCTCGACCGCCACGGGGTCGTGATGCCCGTCGATGAAGACGAGATCGAAGGGGCGATGTTTCTCGAGAATGGACGGGAGCGTTTCTGAAAACCGTCCCTCAACGACCCGGCCGGGATTTTGACTTACGGATTCGAGCGTGTCGCGGGCAATCGAACAGAGATTCGGGTCGCCTTCCAGTGTCACGAGATCGCCGCCCCCGTTTAGATCCAGAGCGACCTGGAGATAGGCAGCGGAAATGCCGACGCACGAGCCGAGTTCGAGCACACTCGACGACCCGGCCGCTCGCGCCATCGTGAACAGGAGTCGTCCCCAGGTGACTGAAACGGACGCCTTGCGCGCCAGATGACCGATCGTGACTTCCGCCCGGTTTCCGTGCGAACGTCGAGACCCTGCGCCGAGGTCGATCCGGTGGATGAGCCTGCGGTCCTTTTCAAGACGACGCCGTTCCTCTGCGACGCGCTCGAGCGCCCGCTGCTCAGACGTGTCGAGTGGGAGGGAGGCGACGCTCTCCCATAAGGCCCGACCATCCGCGCACGCCGGCGGCGTGCCGAGCTTCAGGAGCAACCGAAATCCTGGAATCAGCAATCTGCTACAGAATAAGGCTCAAGGCTTTGTCGATGGTTTCCACCGGATGCACCGCGAGGCCCTTCACGTCAGTCGTGACAGGACCGCCTGTCGGAACGAGCGCGTGGCGGAATCCGAGCCTGGCCGCCTCATTCAGCCTGCGCTCGAGTTGAGCGACGGTGCGTACCTCGCCTCCGAGTCCCACCTCGCCGATGAAAACCGTGTCGAGAGGCAGGGCCGCGGCCATGTGGCTCGACGCCAGGGCAACGACGACTCCGAGATCTACCGACGGCTCCTCCAAGCGAATCCCTCCCGCGACGTTCAGGAAAACGTCCTGCGCAGCCAACCGCATGTCGGCGCGCTTCTCGAGGACGGCGAGAAGCATCTGCGCCCGTCTCGTGTCCATCCCATTGACCGATCGCTGCGGCGTGCCATAGGAAGCCTGGGACACAAGCGCCTGTATTTCAACGAGTAAAGGCCTGGTGCCTTCAATGGGGCAGACGACGGCGGAGCCGGTTTGGCCGCTTCGTTGGGATAGGAGGGCCGTGCTGGGGTCCGAGACCTCCGTGAGCCCCTTCTGGGTCATTTCGAACAGGCCGATCTCGAGGGTCGAGCCGAAACGGTTCTTCGTGGTGCGCAGAACGCGGTAGGCATGGTGCCGATCGCCCTCAAAATAGAGGACCGTGTCCACCATATGCTCGAGCACGCGCGGGCCGGCGATCTGACCATCCTTCGTCACGTGGCCGACGATGAATGTGGCGGTACCGGTTTCCTTCGCCCATTGGATCAGTCCGGCGGCAGCCGCCCTGACCTGTCCGACCGAGCCGGGTGCACCCGCCGAAGCGTCCGAGAACAGAGTCTGGATCGAGTCGACGACCACAAAATCGGGACCGATGTCGGTCGCAGCCGCAACGACGTCTTCGACGCGAGTCGCCGCCAGGACATAAAGATTGTCGAGTGGAACTCCGAGGCGCTCGGCTCGGAGCTTGACCTGCCGGTCTGACTCCTCCCCGGTGACGTAAAGCAGCGTTCTTTCGGGAACGAATCGGGCCAGTTCGGTCATCAGGGTGCTCTTCCCGATACCGGGGTCTCCTGCGAGGAGGATCACCGATCCCGGCACGATGCCACCGCCGAGGACGCGATCCATTTCCGGGACGCCCGTCGAGATGCGATCCGCGTCACTCGATTGCACATCGGCGAGCCTGACCGCCTTCGGGGCGCCGTTGCCGCGCCATCTTGAGACTACGGCAGCCGGGGCATTTGCGGCCGGCTCTTCAACGAAAGTGTTCCACTCGCTGCAGGCCGGGCATTGACCAAGCCAGCGCGGTGACTCGTGACCGCACTCGCCGCAGAAGAAGGCGGTTTTTTCCTTTCGAACTTTCGACATGCCCGGTCAATCTCCCATCACCGTTACCACGATGCGACGGTCGCGACCCTTGACGTCACATTCGAGGTGGAATATCTGCTGCCACGTTCCAAGAATGACCTGACCCTCGGCCACCGGGACGCTGATTGACGGGCCGAGCCAGGTCGCCTGCAGGTGCGAGTGACCGTTACCGTCGTGCCACATCTGCTCGTGTCCGTAGTCGCGACTTGGAGGGATCAACCGGTCGAGCAGGGCAGGCAGATCGTCGGCCAGTCCCGGTTCGAACTCGATCGTCCCTATCGAAGCGGTGCTGCCGACGTTGAACACGTGCGCCAGACCGCTGCGGATGCCGGAGCGGGCTACGATTGCCTGTACGTCGGTGGTCAAATCCTGAAGGTGACGGTGGCCCTTGGTGCGGACTCGAATATCTTCTCTATAGACCATTGGGGAGCCAAAACATAACCTTTTCGAAGATAGGGCTGAACGTCGAACGTCGAACGTCGAACGTCGAACGTCGAATGTCGACCCCTCCGATGACCGGAAGTCACCCCGGGCTTCAGCCCGGGGTAGGGGCCGGCAAATTTCCTCTCCGAGCCGGGTTTCAACCCGGCGAGGATCGCTCGGGGAGCACGAAGTCACCGGCGTACCTCCCCGCATCAGCTACGCCCGACGTGCTTACGCAGTATTTTGCCTCCGCAACGATCATCCGAAACGCAGCGAAGATGCGCCCTTACATCCTGGCGGAGACGAACTGGAAACTGGTCAGGGACACGCATTACGAAGTAGCGATCCAACCCTGGGGGGCGACCGAAGCCCACAACTATCACCTCCCCTATGGAACCGACGTTTATGAGACCGACGCCATTGCGGCGGAGTCGGCCAGGCTCGCTTGGGAGCGCGGCGCGCGGGTCATCGTACTTCCGACGATTCCGTACGGCGTCAATACGGGCCAGCTCGACATCAAGCTCGACATGAACATGCGGCCGAGCACGCAGGCGGTCGTGTTGGGCGACATTGTCGACACTTTGTCCAGGGCCGGCGTTCCCAAACTCGTGATTTTGAACGGTCACGGCGGCAACGATTTCAAGCAGATGCTCCGTGAGCTTCAGGCCGACGTGCCGGAAGTTTTCATGTGCTCGACCAACTGGTATCAGGTATTGAACCCGAAGCCGCACTTCGACGAGCCGGGGGATCACGCGGGTGAGATGGAGACGAGCATCATGATGCACCTTCATCCCGGACTTGTTATGCCGCTGTCGGAGGCGGGATCGGGGGCGGCGAAGAAGTTTGCGGTTAGCGGTCTGGCGGAAGGTTGGGTGTCGGCGCAGCGCGAATGGAGTCGAGTCACCGAGGACACCGGCGTCGGCAATCCGGCGGCAGCGACTCCGGAGAAGGGGGAGCGGTTTTTGAGGGATGTTTGTGAGAGGTTGGCGGGGTTCTTCGTGGAGCTGGCGGGTACGTCGATCGATGAGCTCTATGTCTGATAGCTACGGGTCCGGAGTCCGGGGTCCTGGGTCCGGCGTCGGGGTCGTTCGCTGCAACGCGACCGTCCCCCTCCGGCGGGGGACCACGCGAGATTAGTGCGTCAGTTTGCACATCACGCCGACGGGCACGCCGTCGCTCCGCTCTGGCCTTGCCCCTACGCAAAGGGTGGACGGAGCGCGACTGAGAGAGGCGGCCTGCTTCCAGGACGTCTTAATCAAGCCCCCCTTGTCATCCCGAAGGAGCGAAGCGACTGAGGGACCTATAAATCCGATGCGGACGTGACGTTCGTACAGGGAGCGAAGCGACTGAGGGACCAATAAATCCGATGCGGACGTGACCCTCGTACGGTTACGCACGGGATGCCAGTGCCACCACCTTTCTTCCCCAAACCCTCAAATCATCCAGCAAAATGTAGATCGTCGGGAGAACAACCAGCGTAATCACTGTTGAGAACGTCAGCCCGCCCACGATCGCGCGGGCCATCGGGAAGTAGGGCGGCCCATCTCCACCGATTTGAGTCGACCCGAAGCAGAGCGGCACGAGTCCGAGCACCGTCGTGCCCGCCGTCATAAGGATAGGCCGGAGACGATCCTTGCCGGCCTGGATGATCGCGTCCATCCGCGGCATGCCATCGGAGCGCAGGTGAATCACATGGTCGAGGAGCACAATGCCGTTATTGACGACGATCCCGATAAGGATGAGGATGCCGATCCATGCCATGACCGAGAACGTCGTCCCAGTCATAAGGAAGAACCAGAACACGCCCACGATCGCGAAGAGGATCGAAGTCCAGATGGCGGCCGGGGTTGCCAGCGACTCGAACAGCCCGGCCATCACGATGTAAATCAGCGCCAGCGCCAGGAGCAGATTCACGAGCAGCAGCATCTGGGCATCCTCTTCGCGCTCGAACCGGCGTCCGAAAGTCCACGAATACCCGGTCGGCAGTGCAACCTGCTTCATAACGGCCTCGATTCGTGAGCGCGCCTCCTCGGTCGTCAGGTCGTCCAAGGTCGCGCCAACGGACAGCACGGTTTTCCGATCGGTTCGCTGAACCTGCTGCGGACCCTTCGTCACGCGGAAATCGGCAACCGAAGCGAGCTTCACCGGCCGGCCGGCCTCGTTGACGAGCGGGAGGTTCTGCAGGTTGCTCATTGTCTTGCGGTCGGCATCTCCGAAAGCGAGGCGAACGTTGATCTCACCGTCCTCACCCTTCAGCTTTGGGAGGTTCTGGCCGCGCATGGCCGCCGAAACAGCCCGGGCAACCAGCTCCGACGAGACTCCCTGCCGGGCGGCCCGTGTTCGATCGACAACGACGTGGATCTCCTCGCCTCCGAGGTCGGCTTCCGATCGCACGTCGCGGAATCCCTCCTGCTCGTTCAAGATCCGCTCGACGTCCTTCGACAGACGATACAGAATCTCGCTCGACTCGCCCTGAAGCGAGATACTCACCGCCTCTGCGCCACCCATGCCGCCGGAGTGATCGAAGTTGGGACGCGCCAGTGCGAACGCCGGAAGGTTCTCGCGGATGGCCTCCCTGATCTCCTCGGCGTCTTTCTCCCCAGTACCGTCATCCTTCAGGAAGATGGTTGAATTGGCCCACCCGCTGTTGTAATAGCTGTACACCGACTCGATTTCGAAGGCCTCTTTGTTTTCGAAGAGGTAGGCCTCAACGGTGGACACGATATCTTCGACCGTCTCAACCGTATGATTTCCCAGGATGTTGTAGAAGAGACGGAGGCGTCGGACGTCGTCGTCGGGAAACATGTCCATCTTCACGAATCTTATCGGCACTGCGATGCTGCCGAGGATCAACACAATGCCGAGGACGCTGATTCCGCGGTGTCTGAGCGTCCAGGCGAGGAACCCGCCGTATGCCTCGATCCAGCTGTCGACGACATTTTTCTTAGGCTTTGGAGGCTTCAGCCGGGACGTCAAGAGCGGTATGATCGTCTGAGACAGGATCAGCGATGCGAACAGCGCCACGCAGATCGCGATCGAAACGTGCTTGAGGAAGAGCGTAATCTGGTCTTTTGGACTGATAATCGTCGGGAGGAAGACGATGGCGGTGGTCAGCGTTCCGGCCGTTACGGCCAGCGCGACGTCCTTGACGCCCCGCACAGTGGCCCTCGGCACGTCGGGGTCACGGAGTTGCCTCTGATGGATGCTCTCCGTGATAACCACCGCGTTGTCAACGAGCATGCAAATCGCCAGCATCAGGCCCATCAAAGACAGG
>DATKEJ010000252.1:0-2963 GCA_035512315.1 Rhodothermales bacterium
GGTATCGCCGGCCTTCTATGGAAGCGACGAAGATGCTGTAATTATTAATGTTAGCGTTTTTGACAGCCTGCACCACTCCAGGCCACACCTCTGCGTGAAGTTCGCGATACAGCTGCTCTTTCTCCGGTTTCAACTCGACCACGGCGGCAAACCGCTGGATCTCGTCGAATGAGCTCTCGGGGTTGGTCGGGCCATGAACCGGCGGCGGCGCTTCGATCGAAGTGCGCAGTGATTCAGAGTTGGATTCCACCAGACGGACTTTTGATTTGATTGGGACGTGCGCAATGTAAGCATTAGCATTTTCGGAGTTACTTTGTCTCTGCCGTCGAACGCCACAGACGCCTCGATGGGGCCGCCGGCTCGTGATGTCGCGACGTCCAAGATTGCTCTCCGGCGGCTCGATTAAGTCAGCATTTACAGGACAGTTGCACAGCATGTTCAATTTTCGCAGTGGTATGCCCGCCGACCGGTGGGGCCGCTATTTGATACTGCTGGCGCTGCTTGCCGCCGCGGTCTGGATCCTGTGGTTCTTCTCGACCCTCGCCTTCTTCTTGATTATCGGTGGATTGCTGGCCTATCTGCTTGGGCCGATCGCAGACTTCTTCCAGCGTCGCGGAGTGGGACGAACGTTGGCCGTCCTGCTCACGTTCATCACGGTCACCGGTGGATTAGCCCTCGCCTTCGCGTCGATGGTCCCATTCGTGGAGCAGCAAGTGGTCGACCTTTCGCGCAGGCTGTCGCCAGATGTCGTCAGGCTCGCAACTTCCTCCATCGAGGAGACGCTTCGGAAGTACTTGCCGATGCCCGCCGGAGCTGTCGACCAGGGCTTGTCCAACGCCATCGAGGCCTTGTTTCGACAGGAGCGAATCTCCAATGCGTTCAGCTACACGATCGATCTCTTCACGAACATCCTGTACGCACTGCTGGTAATTCCCCTTGTCACCTTTTTCCTGATGAAGGACGGCAGGGATCTCACCGAGTCGGTCGTGAACCTGGTGCCGAACCGGTATTTCGAGTTGACCGTGGCCCTCGTCGAGAGTATTCGCGATCACCTCGGCCGGTACTTCCTGGCTCTGCTCGTACGCGGAATTGTCGTCGCTGTGCTTTCGACGATTCTCTTATCCGCAGTCGGACTGCGGTACGCTTCCGTCGTCGGAATCTTTGCGGGGCTCGCCAACACGATTCCATACTTCGGCCCGCTGCTTGGACTCATGGCGGCGGTCATCGTGGGAGTTGCTCAGACTGGCGATCTCGCGCTCTTCCCCGGGATTTTTGTGGCGATTTTCGCGACACAGGTCGTCGACAACGTCCTCCATCCATTCATCTTCTCGCGCGCCGCGCGCATCCATCCGCTGATCATTCTCTGCGTCGTGATTATCGGCGCCGAGCTTGGCGGCATCATTGGGATGCTCCTCTCAATACCAGTCATTACGGTGCTGTGGGTAACAGTGCGATCAATCAACTGGAGCGTGCGGAACTACAAGGTTTTCCGGGCCTAGCTACTAAGGAGGTGTTCGGCGGAAACTTTTGCTTCGCTTTCTCTTCACATGTGTGTGGCGCTAGCGCCATGCCTGCGAACGGTGATCCAAGTTCAGGACAAATTCGAAGACTGTGGTGAGTGAGGAGAACGGCATATCAGAGGCGGTGACTTATATCCGTGCACGCGACCCGCGGAGACCCCGGCTCGCGATGATCCTTGGCTCCGGTCTCGGGGCGCTGGCAGACTCAGCCTCCGATTCGGTCGTAATTCCTGGTCGTGACATCCCTGGCTACCCATCCGCTGGCGTCGAGGGGCATCGAGGTGACCTGGTGATCGGGACCATTGACGGAATCACGACGGCGTTTATGCGCGGGCGATTCAACGCATATGAGGGACACTCGATCAGCACGCTGACCTTTCCGGTTCGAATTCTAGCGGGCGTCGGGGCGACGCACCTGATCTTGTCTAATGCAGCCGGAAGTCTCAGGACCGACATGCCGGAAGGCACGATCATGCGGATTACCGACCACATCAACCTTACGGGTTTGAATCCGCTGGTTGGCATCGGGGAGACCGCCTCCGGCCGAATGGGCGGTCCTGCTTTCGACCCGGCGTGGGGACGTGTCGCGGATGATATCGCGCTCGGCGCCGGCATTCCGCTGAATCATGGCGTTTATCTCTGGCTTCTCGGGCCTTCGTATGAAACCCCCGCCGAGATCCGCTTCTTTCGAACCATTGGGGCCGACGCGGTGGGAATGAGCACCGTCCCTGAAGTGACTGCCGGTCGACGACTTGGGCTGAAGGTGATCGGATTTTCTGCCATCACGAACATGGCGGCGGGCCTGGGCCACGAGTACTTGAGCCATGATGATGTCCTGGAGGTGGGTGCGGCTTTAAACGGAACCCTGTTACGGCTGGTGCGGGCGCTGGCCACGACGGTTCGGGAAACGGGGGAGGCGGATTGATGAACTTCCCGCTCTTCGCTTTGCTCCTGCTTCTTTGGACGTCTCTGTCGGCTCAGCCTGCGTCGCAGGACGTGGTGGTTGGCTCGGAGTCAGACGCGATCCAACTGTTCTCATCTCTTGATCGGCCTGTCGCCTCTGTCGGGGAATCGATCATTATGAACGTAGAGCTGCTCGGATCGCCCCGCACGCCGTTTGAAGAGCAGTATCTGCGACGTGTCTTCTCCGAGATGAAGCCCGATTTGCCGGATGAGGACATAGAGATGGTCAGGACGTATGCTCCGAGCGAGCATCTTGAGCGGCTGGATCCATCACTGGGCGTAGGGCCGGAAATGTCGTTGGCGGTCCTTCACCTCAAGAAGGGTTTTGTCCTCAGGCCAAAGAGCGACGGGCTGCTTGAGATCCCGGGGATTACCGTCATCTTCAGAGGCAGGGAGTTCTCGACTGCCCTTCACGAGCTTCACGTTTATCAACTCGAGGGCGATTTCCTGAGGTCGCAGCGCGCAGTTCTTCCACTGGTT
>DATKEJ010000253.1:0-3890 GCA_035512315.1 Rhodothermales bacterium
ACCCGGTACGCCGGTTAACAGCTGTGCGAACGCCATCGATAAGCTTTTCTGCCCAGAAAATCCTACTATCTCCTCTGCAGCGGTTCGGTCTGGTCTGCGGTAGCCGGATGAGCCGTTGGCCCGATCTCTACGCGGCCGGCACCATGAGAACCTAATCCAACCCAAGCGCCGACAGATATTGGCGGACGATCTCTTCGGGCAAGAAAGGCCGCGCGCCCTCCACTTGCGACCGGGGATCGTGCGGCTGATCCAACTCGCGGCTTATGGCTAAGGCCAGCGCCCTCTCGTCGCCGACCGGCACGATCGTGCCGTAGCAGTTGTCGAGTAGGATGTCTCGAATCCCTTCCCCGCAGTTCGTGCTCACCACTCTCAGGCCGCAGTACAGGGCCTCGACGATCACGCTCGGCAGGCCCTCCCGGTCCGACGACACCACCAGCAGACCGGCTTTGCTCATCAAGGCGTAGGGGTCGGACCGGAAACCGAGAAAGCGAACCCGGTCTTGCAGTCCAAGGGCATCCCTCCGTCGTTCGAGATCAGCCTGCAACCTGCCGTCTCCGACAAAATCAAGCGCATAGGCATGGCCCTTGCGCAGAAGCGCGAAAGCCTCGAGCATCAGGCCCGGGTTCTTCGGCTCGTCCAGCCGCCCGACCCAGAGGATTTTCCGGCGGTCCCTGTCTCGCGCGTTATCCGCCGGGGTCTCTATCGGCGGCGGGATCGGGTTGAAAATCACGACGAGCTTCGGGCCCAGCCCGACGGTAATCTTCTTCACGTCCTCGTAGACGCCGCTCGAGACGACCACGATCTTGGTGGCAAGGCGATAAAGCAGGCTCGCCGTGATCGCGTACAGCACTGTTGGGCTGTTACTGCTCCTGCTCGGCGGTGAGTGCTCCCACAAAAGGAGTCGGACCCGCGGATGGAGCAGCCGCGCGCAGCACGCGCCGAGGTTCAGCTTCCAGAAGCTGCAGATCAGCACGTCCGGCCGGTTGGCGGAGAGATACGAGACGAGCCGTCCCGGCAGTTTCCAGGTCCTGTCGCACCGCAAATCGACGACGTCGAACAACTCCGCGGCCTCCGCCAGAAACTCGCCTTCCTTGCTCATCAGGAGGATCTCGACCTCGAAGCCCTGTTGCTTGAGCGCCTTGGCAAGATTGAGTGCCACTCGCTCGGCGCCGCCGAATTTGAGGCTGGAAAGGAGAAACGCGAACTTCCGGACCTTACCTGACATCGAGAGGGCCTCCGCCGTCACGCTCGCGCCAGGGTGCGGAGGCGATGAACTGCCGAAAATAAACGACTGCGCTGCCAGAAATACGTCGCGTAGGCCAGATCGGCGGGGGACCGTCTGCGCTGCCGGCAAATCACGAACTCCGCGGACACGACTCGAACGCGATATTTGTCCGAGGCGAGCGATCCCTTCAGGTCCTTGATGTCCGACACGCTCATACTGTTCGGATGCAGGCACACCGTCCAGAGTCCGGAACGCTTCGCCTCGAGCGACCAGAGTTGCTGCGGCAGCCAAAAAAAACCGAACCTATAGAATTGGTCGCGCGCTATCCCGTCGCTCACGATGCGAATTGACGTTTCCTCTCGAATTGCCTGGAGCGTCACCCTGTCGAAGCAATGTGCCGGAGCGATCCAGACCTTCGGCTCGATCCCCTGTTGTCGGAACAGGTCCCACGAGGCGCGGATCTTAGCCGCCTGGTCATGATAGGGTAAACCGGCGAACTCGCTTCTGTCGTAGAACGGCAGCACCAGGCGGCGTCGGTCGACGGTATGGAATACGTGCTGGTAACCGTGCATGGCGATCGTCCAGCCTTTCTCGATCCAGGCGTGCACCTTCTCCCAGAAGCGCGGATCCGGCTGGTCCAACTGCAATGTTGGATCCCTATTATCGGGTACCACCGCCACAAGTGGCCGGATGTTCAGATCGTCGAGCATCTCCTCGAGCATGCCCCATCTCGTGGCATCCATTGTGGGGCAGGCATCGTCGAGACGGACGATGTAGCGCGCATTCACCGGACCACCGCGAAGACAAGGAAGTCCCGGCCCTCGCTGGCCACGCGCGTGGTCCTCTGACGGCGTGCCCTCGGCCCGAGGAAGCCGAAGTCGTGCTTGTAGCGATAGCCTTCAGGCCCCGCTTCGTCGACGGCGTCCACGACCAGGTACGAGGTCCGCGATAAAAGCGGGGATATCCATGCTTCAAGCCGTTCCGGGCTGATGTCGTGGATCCAGTTCACCATAATCAGGACGTCGATTTTCGCTAGGTCCACCGAGCCGAAGTCGCCTTCGACGAAGGCTATGCGGCGGTCTCGCAGCACGCGAGCCGCCCTAATAGCCCCGGCATCGAGGTCGTACCCGTATCGCTCGGGAGCCTTGACGAGCGAAAGGATCGCGCCGATACCGCACCCGACCTCGACTACGCAGCGAGGGGCCAGATCGTTGACCAGCTCCGCGACCGTATGTCGGTACGGTCGGGCGGACAGGGGCGCATCGACGTGCCAGGGATGGAACCCATAGACCTTTCGGAGCATGGAAAGGAAGCTCCGATCCACCAGGATCCGGGCGCTGCGGCGAAACCCGACCAAGCGAACGCTGCGAAGCTTGTCACCGATCGACCGACTCATGCTCAAACCGCACCTCGTTCAGCCTCTCGAGGCGTATCTCGACCTTGTCCTTCGCCGACAGGAACTCGCGATGCGTTTTGTCTACCTTGCCTTGCAGGGCATCTGCCGCGGCAAGTAGCTTCCCCGCGGGGACGGCCAGCCAGAACGCCAGCGCGCCACTGTTGCCTCTCCATAGGCGAAATGCCTCTAAAATGGAGAGTTCGCCGTGCGTGCAGTAGCGGATGAACGTGACAAGGCGCCAGGTTCGAACCCGCCAGCTCCGCGGATAGTTGCGGAAGTTGCGCACAGTCGCGGCGAGCGCGTGGGCGCGGCCCCGGTTGTAGGCCATGCGACCGCTGAACGAAAGTCCAGCGTCATACTGATATTCCTTTACCTGCAGAACTTCAGGAATGAACCGCGACTGTTGGTGGCCAATTGCGCTCCAGACGACACTCTCCGGAATGACGAGATCGACTTCCGGAAACGGATGCTTCTTCAAGGCGTCCGCGCATGCGAAGAACAGCATGTCCGCTGTGACGTGATGGACTTCGGCCAGATCGTTCCAGCTGACGTCTCTGCTCTGGCCATCGGAAAACGGGTTGGTCAGTATCCCCGTATTGGTGGTGCATAGGGCTGTGACCCCGACATAGGAATGGCGCTGTTCGGCAGGGATTGAGCCCCAGCAGTCGAGCAGCCGCTGAATGGTATGCGGCACGAAGTAATCATCGGAATCGCACCAGATGATGAAGTCTCCCCGCGCCGCGGCGATCGCCTCGTTGTCCATGTGGATCTTGCCGATGTGCACGTCGGCGCGAATGAAGACTACGGGGAAATCGGACTGTTCCGCGAGGGAGCGCACGATGGCCTCTGTCCCGTCCGTCGAACCGTCGTCCGCAACGATCCACTCGAAGTCCTTGCAAACCTGCACCGCCAGGGCTTGCCAAACGCGGTGAAGATACCTCGCGCGCTGATGCGTTGGCGTCAGGACTGAAACCGAAGGCCTCCTCATCTCAAATGTCAACATGGCCCCCGTCACTGGACACCGACCTGCCTGTTGAAACTGATCACGTAGCCGTCGAAATGCATGAATTCCCGGTCCCGCTTCGCCACTTCCCTCAGGAAGTGGCGGCTCACTCGCGCTCCGGGCAGCATCCAGTCGTGCAACTCTACGATCATCAACGGGAACTGGTCCACCCAATCGGTGTTGTTCGAAAACAAGTCATCCTCGAATCCCTCGATGTCGATCTTGATGAGAAACGGAACTGAATCCGGAGCACTGGCTAGGATGTC
>DATKEJ010000254.1:0-24278 GCA_035512315.1 Rhodothermales bacterium
GATCGACGGGGAAGTTCGCCCGCCCAAGGAAGGCGAGCGGTTCTTCGCGCTTATTCGCCTGACGACGATCAACGGAAGACCATCTGCCGACCTCGAAGAACGCACCAATTTCGATTATCTCACACCCCTCTATCCCGACGAACAGCTTCGTCTAGAGACGACGGCCGACGAGCATAGCATGCGCGTCATGGACATGTTTTCGCCGATCGGAAAGGGCCAGCGCGGATTGATCGTCGCACAGCCCAAAACCGGCAAGACGATCCTACTCCAGAAGATTGCGAATGCGATTACGCGCAATCATCCTGAAACGTACCTCATCGTACTTCTGGTCGACGAACGTCCGGAAGAAGTGACCGACATGGAGCGCAATATTCAGGGCGAAGTAATCGCCTCGACGTTCGACCAGGATCCCCAGCGTCACGTCGACGTGTCGAACATCGTGCTGGAGAAGGCCAAGCGTCTCGTCGAAGCCGGCCAGGACGTCGTGATCCTTCTCGACTCTATCACCCGGTTGGCTCGCGCCCACAACGCCGTGGCGCCCAATACCGGGAAAACGCTGTCCGGCGGACTCGAAGCAACCGCCCTTCGCGGGCCGAAGAGATTCTTCGGCGCTGCACGTAACGTCGAAGAGGGTGGGTCGTTGACCATCATCGGCACGGCGCTCGTCGAGACCGGGAGCAGGATGGACGAAGTTATCTTCGAGGAGTTCAAGGGTACCGGCAACATGGAACTCGTTCTCGATCGCGAACTTTCGGATCGTCGCGTGTTCCCCGCCATCAACATCCTGAAGTCGGGCACGCGTCGCGAAGAGTTCCTCATCAATGAGGCGCTTCTCAAACGCATCTGGATCCTCCGAAACATTCTCGCGGACATGAGCCCGCTGGAAGCAATGCAGTTTCAGATCGATAAGATGCGAAGCACGCGCAACAACGAGGAATTCCTCGTCGTGATGAACTCGTAATCCGGATTGCGACTATTCGATCTCTTTCGGGACGACGCTCCGGCGCTTGTCCGTCAGGCGAGCAAGGAGATGGGCGAGGTGATCGACATCGCCCGGTCAATGTGGTCGGCGGCGATATCGCATCTGCTCTTTAGCGCTTCGCTCGACGTGTCGCTCGAAGAGATGGATGCGGGCATCAATGCGCGCGAGCGGAGCATCCGGAAGGCGGTTTTCAAACACATCGAGAAGTATCCGCACGAGGATCTGGTTCTCGGCCTCGTACTCGTGAGCACCGTGCAAGACGGCGAGCGTATCGGCGACTGGATAAAACACATTGCCGGCCTCTCCGATCTCGCCCAGAAGCCCCTGATGGGTCCCAGGCTGTCACCGCTGCGCGAGGCCGGCGACCGAATCACAAGGATGTTCGACCACACCTTCGACGGATTCGTCAACGGCGACGTCGCCAGCGCGCGACGGGTGATGGTGGACAGCGTATCCGTCAAATCGGATCTCCGTGCGTTCATCGACGCGGTGGCGGCAGCAGAGGATCTTGGTCCGAACGCCGCAGTCGTCCTGAGCAATGCCGCGCTCATGATGGGCCGCGTCAGCTCCCACCTCTCCAACATTGCATCATCGGTCGTCCTCCCGTACGAGCGAATCCGCGGGCCTGTGGACGACGACACTTCAGCCGCAAACGAGTCCTGATCGGGCCACCTGCAAGCGTGGTAACGATTTGGTAACATTGCGTTAACCGAACGATAACGGTTCGGTAAACACTCGGTAACTTCCGCGAAACATCGGCTGGGATAGTTTCTCACCGACCGTTGAGACGGCCTATCCGGCAAATCGCACGCGCAGATCTCAATCGAATGGACAAACGAAGGGTGATGGTTGTGACGGCACTCCTCACAATAATCTCGATGCAGGGCGTCGCCCAGAACTCCGTAAGATGGAGCGGACTGTTCTACATGGATTACGAGTACGTTCTCTCTTCGTCCGATGAGGAGCAGGAGGGTGAGAACGGGTTCGACTATCGAAGAATGTATCTGACGGCCGACTACACATTGTCCGAAGAGTTCAGTGGGCGTGCGCGCCTGGAGGGTGCAGGCGGGCCGGAGACCATTCGTCCTTTTGTCAAAGATTTGTATCTGACGTGGCACGGCGTTTTGGGAGACGGTCATAATCTGATTTTCGGCGTCCAGCCTCCGCCGGCTTTCACACTATCGGAGAAGATCTGGGGTTACCGAAGCCTCGAGAAGACGATCATGGATCGTCAGGGCGTTTCCTCGTCGAGGGACATGGGCGTATCCGCTGCCGGGGCGCTTGCCGGAGACGGAGAGCTCACCTACAGTCTGATGGTCGGTAACAACAATAGCATCCGCGGCGAAGACGACAAGTACAAGCGAGTCTACGGGCAACTGGCGTTTCTTTCCGGAAACGTTGCTGCGTCAGTCGGCGGCGACTACGCTTCAGGCGAGGATCGGAACGCCGTGACTGCAAGCGCATTTGCCGGTTACGCGTTGAAGCAGATCCGGCTGGGTGTCGAGGGATTCTTCCAACAGTTTGACTACGTTAACTCCAATGTATCGACGGACAGAAGGGGCCTCTCCGGTTGGATTGTCACGCCCGTTACGGAAAAAGTGGAGTTGGTGGGCCGGGTCGACGTGGTGGAAAACGATGTCGGCTCCGGGTCGGTCGACGAAACCTACCTGATCGGAGGGGTCGCATTCAAACCGAATCGAAAGGTGCACTTCATACCGAACGTGTATGTTGTCGACATGACGGGTCAATCCGACCTCGAGATCGCCGGAAGAGTGACGCTTCATGCGGATTTCTGATCGTCCGGCCACAGACGAGATCATAACGATACCTTAACGACAGGATAACTACTCGAACCATGAAACACTTTAAGTATACTTCTCAGCTCGTGGCAGTTGTGCTCATCATCGCCGGATGCGGCGGAGGGTCAGGCCGCACGGTGCTGCAGAACAAGGGTTCCGACACTCTGGTTAACGTTGCACAAGCATGGGCAGAGGCCTACCGTGAAGTCAATCCTGAAGTCGCGATCGCCGTTACCGGCGGCGGGTCGGGGACCGGAATCGCGGCACTCATCAATGGCACCGTCGACATTGCCAACTCGAGTCGTTCGATCAAGGACTCCGAGGCTGAACAGGCCCGTGCGAACGGTCAGGATCCGGTCGAATTCGTCGTCGGATACGATGCCCTTGCCGTCTACGTCCATGCCAACAATCCCATCGAATCCGTCACGGTTGCCCAGGTTGCCGGGATCTACGGGGAGGGGGGAACGATCGTTTCGTGGACCGATCTTGGCATTGAGGTGCCCGGATGTGCCGGTCAGGAGATCATCCGCGTGAGCCGGCAGAATAATTCAGGCACTTACGAGTACTTCCGAGAGGCCGTCTTGAGCAACGCGGATTTCAAGCTTGGCTCGCGTGATATGCACGGATCGATAGACGTCGTGGAGCTGGTTGAAAGCACTGCGTGCGCAATCGGCTACTCCGGTATAGCTTACAAGACCGACCACGTGAAATCCGTTCCGGTTTCCTTCGAGGGGGCTGAACCTGTACCGCCTACCGTTGATTCTGCGATCGACGGGACGTATCCGATTGCGCGGCCTCTTTTCATGTATACTGCGCAGCAGCCCGAAGGCGCCGTGAAGGAGTACCTTGACTGGATCATGAGCGACGCTGGGCAGTGCATCATTTTTAACAAGGGATATGCTCCGACGCGCCCGGTAACCTGCGCCCCGTAATGCGCTTACAGGCTTAACCTGATGACCGAACATCAATACGAAGTCAGGCTGGAGAAAGACCTCCAAGACATCAAGGATCGTGTCTCGAGGGTAGGGGCACTCGTAACGACTGCACTTCAGCAATCTCTGCGGGCGATCGAGCACGATGATAAGCGGCTGGCTTATAGGACGATTCTCGAAGACAATCCGATCAATCGAGAAGTTGAGGCGTGCGACCGCGCGTGCCACTACTTTGTCGCGAGACACCTTCCCGCGGCCGGGCACCTGAGGCTGATCTCATCCGTGCTTCGGACAAACGTGGTTCTCGAGCGCGTCGGCGATTATGCGGCCACGATTTGCCGTGAGGCCACGCATCTAGATGCGCCCATCAGGAGCCCACTGGCCTCCGAAATCAAGCTCATCGGCCAGGAATCGATTCATATGTTCGAGCAGTCGCTGCGTGCCTTTATCGAAGAGAACGCAGAACTTGCACGGAGTATGATGATCCTTGAGGGCCAGATCGACAATCGATTCGATCTGGCGTTCGGACACCTCATTGGCATCGGTAAGTCCTCGGACGCGCCCGTCGACGACCTGTTCGGAACCCTGGTCATTCTGAGCATGCTCGAGCGTGTGAGCGACCAGGCGAAGAACATCTGCGAGTACGCGGTTTTCGTCGCTGAGGGCGAGACGAAACGACGGAAACCCGTACCCGTCCTGTTCCTGGACAAGTCAAACGACGTTCTGGGGCCGATGTCGCTGGCGATCGCGCGGAAAGCTTATCCTGATCACGGTGCTTACGCGACCGCAGGTCAGGCGCCGGCTGTGAAAATCAACGAGAGCTGCTCCGAATTGCTAAGCGGGCTCGGGCACGAAACATCGGATCTGAAGCCGTCAGGGATCGACTCGTTCGATTCCTGGTCTGATTTCAAAGTCATCGTCTGTCTCGAGCCCGACGTGGCAAAAGCGGTCAATCCAGTGCCTTTCAGCACGGTGCTTGTTGACTGGTGGGAACTTCCGAACGTATCGGGCGACGACGGAGAGCCTCTGGAGGAGCTTTATCGAGCGCTTTCCGGTTACATCTCGTCGCTCATGATTACGCTTCGTGGGGAGGATTTCGCGTAGCCGTGGCCTCAAACACCAACGGATCACAACTCGGGCAGCTCGATGCCCGCGGCACGAGCTGGTACATCGATAAGCTCGCTCAAGTCCTGTTCTTTGTTGGAGGCGTCTCGGCCATCATCTTCATCGTCGGAATCTTCGTCTTCGTCGCCAGGGAGGGCCTCGGGTTCATTGTCGGGAAATTCGACTTCGTAGAGTTCTTCACTTCGCCCAGATGGGTGCCGACCTCCGAAGTCCGGGAAACCTATGGCGCTCTCGCGTTGATCGTCGGGACGGCCAGCGTGACCGGCATGGCGATGATCGTCGCAATACCGTTCTCTCTTGGAGCTGCGATCTATATCGGCGAGTTCGCGACCGGCAAGACTCGAGAGACACTGAAGATTCTCGTCGAACTGCTTGCCGCGATTCCTTCAGTCGTCTGGGGGTTCATTGGCTTGACCATCATGAACGCCCTGATCATCGATCTCTTTGACGTTCCGATCGGACTCAACATTCTCAACGCCGGGCTGATTCTCGGGCTGATGGCCGCGCCGATCATGACGACCATTGCCGAGGACGCCCTGAAGGCAGTGCCCGACGATTTCCGTCAAGCGGCCGAGGCCATGGGTGCGACCAAGTGGCAAGTCATTCGCAGAGTTGTCATCCCAGCGGGACGAAACGGCCTCGTATCGGCCGTTCTCCTCGGCATCGGACGAGGGTTCGGGGAAACAATGGCCGTCCTGATGGCGAGCGGACACGCGGTCCAGTTTCCTGACGGGATCTTCGATTCCGTTCGTGCGCTTACGGCAACGATAGCCGCCGAACTTGGCGAGACCGCGGTCGGATCTGATCACTACGGCGCCCTCTTCACGCTCGGGATCTTACTCTTCCTGGTAACATTCGTGATCAACCTGACGGCAGATATCGTCGTCCGAAGAGGAGACCGGAGGCGCCGATGAGCCTGTTCGCTGCCACTGACAGAACCGTGCGAAGCCGTCGTGTCCAACGACAGGTTCGCGTGTTGTTCGGTCTCATGACGGTTCTGTTGATCATTCCGGTGCTGATTATTCTGGCGCTGCTCGTTGTTCGCGGCGGGCCTATGATCTCGACCGAATTTCTGTTCGAGTTTCCGACCCAGGGAATGACGGCCGGGGGAATATTCCCTGCATTACTGGGCACGATTTTTCTCGTTGCCACCGCGCTGCTATTCTCGGTCCCGCTTGGTGTTGCAGCGGCAGTTTACTTGAGTGAGTACGCGCCGGACAACATGCTCACGCGGCTCATCAACCTGGCGATCATCAATCTGGCGGGAGTCCCGTCGATCGTGCACGCCCTTTTTGGAGTGGGCGCCTTCGTCCTCTTCTTTGGCTTTGGCACGAGCATTCTGGCGGCCAGCCTCACGCTTGCCATCATGACGCTACCGGTCGTCATCGTGGCGACCAGAGAGTCGCTCCAGGCCGTACCCTTGGCGTTTCGGGAGGCGTGCTGGAGCATGGGCGCCACGAGATGGCAGACCATTCGCCGGATCGTCCTCCCGAACGCGATCTCGGGAATCCTTACGGGTGTCATACTCGAAGTCTCAAGGACCGCAGGAGAGACAGCACCGATCATGTTCACCGGAGCTGCATTTTTTCTCCCGTTCCTGCCCGAAACCATTCTCGATCAGACGATGGCGCTTTCGCTGCACCTGTTCGTGGTTTCGACGCAGGTGCCACACGTGCCCGATGCGCTCCCTTACGGTGTCGCCCTGCTCCTGATCCTCATTGTCCTGTTTATGAACGCGCTCTCGATCGGATTCCGTGTCTACCTCCGGGGACGTAAGAGGTGGTAACCCGATGACCGAGAACGCAGCAGAATCTACCCTCGGGGACGCCAACCTGGTACTCGATGTCCGTGATCTCTCGGTCAGCTACGGGGGGACAACCGTCCTCGAAGGAGTCACGCTGCAGGTAGCCGAACACGAGATCTTTGGCATCATTGGGCCTGCCAACAGCGGCAAGACCTCCTTTCTGAGAGTTCTCAGCCGAATGGATCTTTTCAATGCTGGGATGAAGGTGACCGGCTCGATACAATTCCTGGGGCGAGACATCAATGCCTGGCGGAACGTTTATGCGCTTCGCAGTCAAATCGGTGTTGTATTCCCGCTTCCGGTCGGTCTCCCGCTCACCATATACGAGAACGTGGCGCTCGCGCCTCGATTGTCGGGGGTCAAGGACAAACGGCGTCTCGACGAGATCGTCGAGAAGTGTCTCATCAGGGCGGCCCTCTGGGATGAAGTGAAAGACCGGCTGAATTCTCTCGGAAGTCTTCTGTCAGGAGGGCAGCAGCAGCGGCTCACGATTGCGAGAGCGCTCTCCCAGCGCCCGAAGTTGCTCGTCCTCGACGAGTTTTCGATCGCGGTTGATCCGGTGACGACCATGCGAATTGAAGATGTGCTCAGGGACCTCCGCGAGGAGATGACCATCATCATGGTGACGAATCTTGTGCAGCAGGCTCGGCGACTCGCAAAGAGGACCGCATTTTTCCTCAACGGTCGATGTGTGGAAATCGGGGAAACCGAGGCCCTCTTCGAAGGGAAAGTAAAGGATCAGCGAACTCACGACTACATCGTCGGTCGTTTCGGATGAGCGAGATTATTGATAACGCTGCGGGCGGAAGTCCGCATTCTATCGAGTCCACCGGTGACCCGCGACCTCACCTGGCCATCGAGACGCGCGACCTGAATCTCTGGTACGGGACGTTTCAGGCGCTCTACGACATCAAGTTTCAGGTAAAGAGGGGCATCGTCACGGCGTTAATCGGACCGTCAGGTTGCGGGAAATCGACCCTGCTTCGATCCGTCAACCGTATCAACGAGCGGCTAGGCTACGTGCGGACCGAAGGCAGCATCGAGGTCTTGGGCCACGACATCTATCATCCGAACGTCGATCTGACGCAGTTGCGAAAGAAGGTGGGCATGGTTTTCCAGCGGCCCAACCCGCTTCCGATCTCGATTCGTGAGAATGTAATCTTCGGATACACGCTTCATGAGGCCGCGAGGGGTCGCCGCGACAACGCCGAGTTCGACCGGATCGTGGAGGAAGCCCTGACGGAGGTCCTCCTGTGGGATCGCGTTAAGGACCGACTGGATCAGAGGGCAACCGAACTATCACTCGAGGAACAGCAGAAGCTTTGCATCGCACGACTCCTGCCCGTGAAACCCTCCGTCATTCTAATGGACGAGCCCTGCTCGGCTCTCGACCCGGAGGCGACCGAGGCTGTCGAGGACCTCATCTGGAGACTGCGCGGCCAGTACACCATCCTGCTCGTAACGCACAACATGGCCCAGGCTCGCCGCGCGAGCGACGAGTGCGCGTTCATGCTGCTGGGTAAGATGATAGAGCATACGCTGACTGAGGAACTGTTCCTGAGACCACAGCGCAAAGAAACTGCAGACTATATCGAAGGCCGGTACGGCTGATCCGGACCTCCCTTTCGCTTTCAGCCGATTGGCCGACCCGGAAGAAGGACGCGGCCGGCTCGAGCGACGTCAAGCCGGCTACGAATAGAAATAGTGCTCGTACGTGTTGTGGATGTGGGTCACGTTCATCAAATCGAGCAAGCAGCAAAGGAACGAGGTCGCCGATATATGCCCGAGTCCGCCTCCAATGCAGGCGCTCTCGGAGAACGAACTCGTTTTGTCCCGCCGGCCTTCCGGCGAGCGCACCAGCGCCGGAACGGGGTCGCCGGTATGGCGGCCAGAATTCGAATCGGTCGAATGATCGCCGGTTACCGCCACCACGAGGTTCGGATCAAGCGAAAGGCCTGAAAGCGCAGCGTCAAATCTCTCGAGGAACTGAACCTTGCCGGCCGCATTCCGGTCGTGGGCAAGCACGTCGGGCGCCTTAACGTGTACGACGACGAGTTCGTGATCAGGTAGGGCGTCATGCGCCGCGGCCAGCTTGCCGGCAATATCTGTTCCAGGCGAGGCATCGAATGCGGGGTCGGTAATGACGTCGAAGCCGAATAGGCGCCCCAGGCCGACAACGGTTCCCTCACCAGTGATCACGGCCGTTCTCAGGTTGAGGTATCTGATCAGGTTTCGAGTCGAAAACACCATCCCGGCGCCTCTTGTAATGAGCCCGTTGGCGGGCCTCTCTCCGCGCGCCCTCCGCTCCCGGTTTACCGGATGGATCTCCATCACCTCGTGAGCCGCCACGAGCAGTCTGTTTATCGCATCGGCTGTTCGACCTGCCTCGGCGGATGAATCTCGCGGCGCGCAAGGGAGGACTCCCTCTTCCTCGAGCCCCGCACCGGGGTCGGTATCAGTCACTGCGTCCGACAGCCCCTTGCCGGTCAAGGCTACCACCGCCCGGTGATGCGTAGACGGGCTGGTCTTCACGTGAATTCCGGGACCTACGGACAGTCCGTCGATCGGTTGCAGGAGCTCGGCGACGCCCTCCGAAATTCGACCCGCTCTCCGATCTATCAGGTCATACCCGGTCCCGTTCGGCGTAATCGTAGCCAGGTTGCAGCGAACGGCAACGTCTCCCGGATTTAGCGAGAGCCCGGAGCCGGCTGCTTCAACGGGACCCCTCGAGAGAAGCCGCGCGTCAGCCCTGGCGAGCCCGAGGAGCATGCCCATCCCCGTCTGCGTTCCGACCGGTACCCACGGATCCAGAGGCGACATGAATCCGGTCAGTCCTTCGGCGGCAAGACGATCGAGCGTCGGTACACGGGCGGCCTCGAGAGGAGTGCGCCCGTCGAGCGCTTCGATGGGACGGTCACCAAGGCCGTCCAGAACGATCATCAGTCCCTTGTGTCGTCTCATTTTGGCGGAGATGGATTTTCAGCCCAGCAACTTCTTCGGATCGCCTCGGAACTCTTCGGAGAGCCTGTCGACGATCGTCGACATGATGCTCTTGATCGTTTCATCCTGATCGGTATTGGCGATGATCGGAATGTTGAATCGGTCGGCTTCCCGGAGCAGGAAGCTCTGCAGATGCCAGATCTCGTCGAAATGTTCGAGGTACCGCTCGGCTCGTCGCGTCGACACTTGATGTCCGCGGCCCTTTAGCTGTTTCCGGAGCTGTTTTCGTTTCAGAACGGCGAGGAGGACTGGGACGACAATCACTCCCGAGGTCGAGCGGATATTGTTTTGCAGGGCGGGGTGAATGTGTACGCCTTCGAGAATCAGCGATATTTGTTCGGTCTCAGCCCGGCTGACGACGCCCTCGATCGCGACGCCAACCTGGCTGGCCTGGATGAGGAAACCCTGCTCGAAGTCGCCATTCATTGTTGGATGGTGACCGGGCTCAGCCGTCGGAAGCGTTGTCCACGCACTGAACGATGACGTGTGCAGCGCTGGGAGCAGTCTCTCCGGAACCATCAGCCGCATCACTTCTCGGAGCAAGTCGGTCGACTGCGTGCGTATGATGTTCAGCCGGTGGGCGATTTCGGACCCAATGGTGCTTTTCCCGGACCCCGTCGTACCTCCGATTAACAGAACGAGCGGGCGGCCGCTGCGAGAAAACTCGAACCAGACGAGGTATCGACGGGCAATCTCGTCCGATTCATGACGGAGGAGGTATTCATGGGTAATGCGGATCAGCTCCTTCGACTGAATCTCGTGGACTCCGCGCTGGAGCAGCGTCTGTTCAATGTGCGCCGTAATAGCATAACACCGTGCCTCCGACAGAGCGCACGTCTCGAGTCCCTGCGAGAGCCTCGCCTTCGAAAAGGGCTGCGGCAGACCGTCACGGTCGAGCACCGTGATCCGATTGAATGCAGGGGAGCGCTTGAGGTACTGCTTGGATGCGGCTGAGTGACCAAGATCTCGAAGATGCTTTGAGACCAGCTTCCCCAGCTGCTCCGACGTGATCTCGGCGTCGGAGCCGAGTGAGTCGCGAACCCGATCGGCGATCTTGTACGCCTCCTCGAAATCCAGACCCGCCTCCTGCAAAGAGCGGGTTAGAATGCCGCGCAGAAACGGGACTTTACTGTCTTCTGATGGATCTGTTACGTATATCGCCATGCCCTAGAACCGCCGTCACTCCACGCGCGTATTTGATAAGATGAAACTCAGTCCTGCCGGGTCGACGCGTTTGAACCCGAAAGGTCGAGAAACGTTCTTGGCTGCGAGTCTTTATGAGCGACCTTCTTAACACACAGGATATCACCACGCTCTCACAGCTCGTGGAGAATGTCTCCGACGAGTCAGTGCGGCAGCGCGCGCGCATCCTCCTGCTCTATCAGGAAGGAAAGGGAACGCAGGAGATTTCGGACGAGCTCGACATGTCGCCTTCCCGTGTCAGACACTGGCGCCGAGCCTTCCTCGCGGAGGGCATCGACATGTTTCGAGGCGTGCTCGACGGCATCCGGATGGGTGGCGATGGGCATCCTGCCTTTTCGGAGCGCTCCCAGGAAAAGAGGCCCGCGGACATAAGCCTCACGGATCCAAAACTCTACTTGAACCGAGAGCTCAGCCTCCTCGAGTTCCAGAAGAGGGTGCTGGAGGAGGCAAAGGATCCAACGAATCCATTGCTCGAGCGAATCAAGTTCATTGGAATCGTCGCATCGAATCTGGATGAGTTCTTCATGATCAGGGTGGGCGGTCTGACAATGCAGATCGACGCAGGAGTTGCCGACACCTCGCCCGACGCCATGCAGCCGACAGAGCAGGTTGCCGCCATCCGAAAAGTCGCCCACGATCTCATGCGCGAATCGAGGCGCATTCTGCTGCAGGAGCTGGTGCCGGAGATGGACCTCAACGGCATACATATCCGCGATTACGAACAATTAACCGAGAAGCAAAAGGCGGCAGGCAAGAGGTACTTCGATCAGAACATATTCCCGGTGCTGACGCCGATGGCGTTCGATCCGGGACATCCGTTTCCGCACATCTCGAATCTGAGCCTTAATCTCGCGGTGCGGGTCCGGAAGCCCGACGGTCAGACCCATTTTGCGCGCTTAAAAGTGCCGGGGTCGATTCCCAGACTCATTCCAGTGAAGAAATCGTCGGGCGGGGTCCGGAAGGATGGGACCGTTCCGTACGATCACTACTTCGTGTGGACGGAGCAGGTCATTGCCGCACATCTCGAGGCTCTGTTCCCCGGAATAGAGATCGTCGAAAGTCATCCGTTCCGCGTGACGCGGAATGCCGACATGGCTATCCAGGAGTTGGAGGCCGCCGACCTACTGGAGTCGGTCGAGCAGAGTATCAGGAAACGTCGCTTCGGCTCGGTCGTTCGCGTTTCGGTGAATCCGTCGATGCCCGAGGACCTCCGTCAGATACTGGCTGAGAATCTGGATGTGGACCGGAGAGACCTTTACGTCCTCGACGGGCCTTTGGGCCTCGGCTCTCTGTTCAATCTCGGCCGCAAGGTTGATCGACTCGATCTGCTGTACCCGCCTTTCCTTCCGAAGTCACCGGCAGCGCTCCGGCCCGACGTGCGTGATACCGATATTTTCACTGCGATCCGAAAGCGAGACCACCTCCTGCACCAGCCGTATGAGTCGTTCGATCCCGTAATCAACTTCCTCGAGGAAGCGGCAAAGGATCCCGGGGTTCTTGCCATCAAGCAGACGCTTTACCGGGTGGGGCGAAACTCCCCGGTGGTTCAGGCGCTGCTTCGGGCCCGCGAGAACGGCAAGCAGGTAACTGTTCTGGTCGAGCTGAAGGCGCGATTCGACGAGGAGAGCAACATCGGCTGGGCAAAAGTTCTCGAGGATGCGGGCGTCCACGTTATCTATGGGCTGCTTGGGCTGAAGACGCACTCCAAGATCGCGCTCGTAGTGAGGTCGGAAGGAGCGCACATCCGCCGGTACATCCATCTGGCAACCGGGAACTACAACGCCGTTACAGCCCACCTGTACGAGGACTTGGGGTTCTTCACCTCGGATCCCGACATTGGCGCCGATGCGACCGATCTATTTAATTATCTGACGGGGTACTCCGCGCAAACCGCCTATCGCAAGCTGTTCGTGGCGCCGGTGTCGCTCAGGCAGAGGATGGAGGAGTTGATCACCCGCGAAACCGAGCATCAGCGAGCGGGACGCGGCGGCCATCTCGTTTTCAAGATGAACTCGCTGGTTGACAGCGGGATCATCAATCTGCTCTACGAAGCCTCGCAGGCCGGAGTACGAGTCGAACTCATCGTCCGTGGCGTCTGCTGCCTGCGACCCGGCGTACCGGGCGTCAGCGATAACATCACCGTACGCAGCATCGTCGGACGATTCCTCGAACATAGCCGCATCTACTACTTCAGGAACGCGGGGAACGAAGTGATCTATCTGGGCAGCGCCGACATGATGCCCAGAAACCTCAACAGGCGGGTCGAGATACTCTTTCCGATCGAAGACCGGGCCATAGTGCGCAGACTTAAGGACTCCATCCTCACCACATACCTCCGCGATAACCAGAAAGCGCGTATCATGCAGCCTGACGGCTCGTTTTTACGTGCGACGGCTGGGCCGGACGAGGAGCCGTTAAATTGCCAGGAACACTTCCTGAAGCAGAACTCACATCTGAAGGACTAATCGCCCATGACCACATTCCTCAAACCCGATGATCTCCCCGTTATCGAGAAGCTCGCTGCCTCCGATCCGAGCGAGACGATCCGAAAACGTGTTCGCCTTCTTCTTCTCTACGAGGCGGGCATGAAGACGGCCGAGATCGCAGAGAAGGTGAAGCTCTCTCCGGGACGCGTGCTTTATTGGAGACGACGATACCTCAAGGACGGGCTGGGCGTATTCGGGGAGGCGGCCGACGACCTCAAGAGTGAAGCAGCAGGGGGGAGGGAGGACGCCGAGCCCAAACGTTCATTGGCGAAACTCGTGCGGGCTGTTCGGAAGGCGGACAAGTCCGACGATTCTGCTGAGGAGGCGCGCGAGGCGCTCGGCGCGGGAATTGAGCGCGCCGAAAAGCGGCGCAAGAAGCTCGGGAAGCGCATGAGGCGGGCCAGCAAGAAAAAAGCCTCGCAGATCCGGGAGCGGCTCAAGAAGTTGGACCGTCGTATTAAGCGCGCGAAGAAGGTACAGAAGAAGAGGAAATGAACCGGCGACGTACGTGTTTGCCATTTGGTGTCACTGCAGACCGGCCATTTCCTCGTCGTAATTTAGCCGTGCCTTTGTAACTTCCCGCATGCAAAAAATCCGTGCTTCGAGCGCCCTTGTAACGTCAGCTCAGGACCCTTCGGTCGACCTTCCGCTCGCCCTTCAGCATGGACTCACGGACGAGGAATATGCCTGGATCCTCCAACGACTCGGGAGGACGCCAACCTGGGTCGAGCTGGGGATTTATTCGGTCATGTGGAGCGAGCACTGCTCCTATAAAAACTCGATTGCCCTGCTGAAGACCTTGCCTCGAAGCGGGCCGTCGCTGCTCGCAGAGGCCGGGGAAGAGAACGCGGGTCTCGTCGACATAGGGGACGGTTTCGCCGTGGCTTTCAAGATCGAGAGCCACAATCATCCATCGGCCGTCGAGCCCTACCAGGGGGCTGCGACAGGCGTCGGCGGCATTCACAGAGACATCTTTACGATGGGTGCGCGGCCTATCGCTTCGCTCAATTCTTTGCGTTTCGGTGATCTCGCGAACCCGAGGGTCCGCTACCTGTTCGACGGGGTCGTACGAGGCATCGGCGACTACGGAAATTCGTTCGGGGTGCCGACGGTTGCCGGAGAAGTTTATTTCGACTCAGCATACGAGGGGAATCCGCTCGTCAACGCGATGAGCGTGGGAGCCGTCAAGGTGGGTGAGACCGCCACGGCCACTGCCTCAGGGTTCGGGAATCCGGTTTTCATCGTGGGGGCGTCGACCGGCCGCGACGGGATACACGGCGCTACGTTCGCGTCGGAGGAGATCTCCGAAGCCAGCGAGGCCAAGCGGCCGAGCGTCCAGGTCGGTGACCCGTTTATGGAGAAGCTCCTGCTCGAGGCCACGCTCGAGGCGATTCGAAGCGGGGCCGTTGTGGGCGTCCAGGACATGGGCGCCGCCGGCATCACCTGCTCGTCCTGCGAAATGAGCGCAAAAGGCGAGAGCGGCATGGACCTCTTCCTCGACCGCGTTCCGATTCGCGAGGCCGATATGACGCCTTACGAGATCATGCTTTCGGAGAGCCAGGAGCGCATGCTGATCGTCTGCGAGAAAGGCCGTGAAAATGACCTGATCGAGGTATTCGAGAAGTGGGATCTGCACGCCGTTGAGATCGGCGAAGTTCGTGATCACGGGCTGGTGCGTGTTTTCTGGCGTGGCGACCTCGTCGCCGAGGTGCCCGCCGAGCACCTCGTGCTAGGCGGGGGAGCCCCGGTCTATCGACGTGAGACCAGACGGCCGGTCTATCTCGACGCAACCCGTGCCTTCGAAGAAGGGTCCGTTGAAGACCTTCGGAAAGAGGATGCGGGCGCCGCGCTTCTCCGCCTGCTTTCCTCGCCCAACATCGCGTCGAAAAAATGGGTGTACGAGCAGTATGACACGACGGTCAGGACGAACACCGTGGCCGGACCCGGCAGATCCGACGCGGCCGTCGTTCGGATCAAAGGCACGGCACGAGGACTAGCCCTGAAGACCGACTGCAATGGGAGGCACGTGTACCTGAATCCGCGGCTCGGCGCCCAAGGCGCCGTTGCCGAGGCAGCGCGAAACGTCGTCTGCTCCGGTGGGCAACCCGTTGCCGTTACCAACTGCCTGAACTTCGGTAATCCCTACAAGCCGGAGGTTTACTGGGTTTTTTCCGAAGCCGTCGGCGGCATGGGAGAAGCGTGCCGGGCATTCGGAACGCCGGTCACCGGCGGCAACGTGTCATTCTACAATGAGCACCCGGAGGGCGCCGTCTTTCCGACTCCCACCATCGGCATGCTGGGCATCGTGGAAGACGTCGACCGCGACACGACGACCATCGGATTCAAGGATGCCGGCGACCGGATTTTCCTGATGGCCCCGTCAAATCGGCCGCACGCGACGGGTCTGGGCGGGTCGGAGTACCTGTTTGCCATTCACGGAATGACCGCGGGCGATGCGCCGCGGCTGGACCTGGACGAAGAACGAGCAGTGCACGAGGCCATGCTGGCCTTGATCCGGTCGGGCCGAGTCAAAAGCGCGCACGACGCCTCTGACGGAGGGCTCGCCGTCTGCCTGGCGGAGAAGATCATCGAATCGGAGAGTCTGGGCGCCGACGTCGTCCTGCCCACAGTCGGTGATCGGCGGCTCGACGTGGTCTTGTTCGGAGAGGATCATTCGCGCATCGTTTTCACGGTTGCGGAGGCCGATGCTGACGATATTGAGAGGACATTCGTACATCAGGGCGTCCAGATCATCAGACTAGGAGAGGTGACGGGCGAGATGGCACTGAGAGTCGGAACGGAGGCGGGGGAACTGGCGGTGGTCTCGGCAGCAGACATGAAACGTGCGTACTTCGACTCGATCCAAAAGGCGATGCAGCGCGTGTAACAAATCGGAGAAACCGACACTAAGTAGGTGACCGCCGAGTTTTTCAGAGACGCCCGGCGCCATCGAATTAAGCAGAAGGAGATTGAAATGGCAGACAGTGGCAAGTACGTCGTCGTGACCGACTCGACGTTCCAGTCAGAGGTTTTGGGAAGTGACGTCCCCGTACTCGTGGACTTTTGGGCTACCTGGTGCGCACCGTGCCGGATGGTGGCCCCGATCATAGAGGAACTGGCCAGGGAATATGAGGGCAGAGTGAAGGTTGGAAAGATGGATGTGGATCACAATCACATGACCCCGCATTCATTTGGCATCCGGTCGATTCCGACGCTCTTGATCTTCAAGGATGGCCGCGTCGTCGACCAGGTCATCGGCGCCGTCCCGAAGAAAGTCCTCGTCGACAAACTCGAGGCGCAGTTAGCTACGGTGGCCTCTTGAATGGAAGGCTTCGATTTCTCGCAGGCTGATCGGCATGCCGTGGTGATTGTCGGGACGGGTCCGGCCGGATTTACGGCGGCGGTCTACGCAGCCCGTGCGAATCTGAACCCCGTCGTTTTTCGAGGTCCCGAGCCAGGCGGACAGCTCGTTACGACGACCGACGTGGAGAATTATCCGGGATTCCCCGACGGAATCCTGGGCCCAGAAATGATGGAGAAGTTCGAGGGCCAGGCCACTCGTTTCGGCGCCGAGCTTCGGTACGGAACCGTTACCGCGGTGGATTTTTCCCAGCGGCCTTTCAAGCTGCTTGTAGACGGTGAGACCCCGGTTCTGGCGGACGCAGTGATCATTTCCACCGGAGCCTCAGCAAAGTATCTGGGGCTGCCGAACGAGAGACGCCTTCTCGGTCGGGGTGTCTCGGCCTGCGCGACTTGTGATGGAGCCTTTTTCCGCGACGTCGACGTGGCAGTAGTAGGAGGCGGCGACACGGCTATGGAGGAGGCGTTGTTCCTGACCCGCTTCGCCAGTCGAGTGTACGTGATCCACAGACGAGACGAGCTTCGCGCGTCGAAAATCATGCAAGATCGCGCCATGGCCCATCCGAAGATCACGTTTCTGTGGAGTTCGGAGGTGGTCGACGTGATCGGCGAGCAGCAGGTCGAGGGACTTCGTGTGCTTGATGTCAAGAAGAACGAGACGCGCGACCTCCCGGTCGAGGGCCTGTTCCTCGCGATCGGACACAATCCGAACACCGACATCTTCAACCCATGGATCAAAATGGACGCCGTCGGCTACATCGAGACGGAGGCGGGGTCGTCGCGTACGAACGTTGAAGGCGTGTTCGCGAGCGGTGATGCACAGGACAGCGTCTACCGCCAGGCCGTCACGGCTGCGGGCACAGGTTGTATGGCGGCGATGGACGCCGAGCGGTGGCTGGCGGAGCAGGAAGACGTCGTGCCGGCAGGCCACGGCTGATTATTTACGGAACAGGCTTTTCACGATGAACCAGAGATTCTCCTTCCGCTCTCGTATCCGGCGCAGGTAGTAAGGAAGCCACTGCGTGCCGAATGGTACGTAGACTCGCATCCGGTAACCGTCCGCCACGATCTGCTCCTGTGTCACCGGGCGGATGCCGTACAGCATCTGGAACTCGTAGCGATCCTCCGTGATGCCGTTTCTCCCCACGAATTCACGGGTCGCGTCGATGAGAATGTCGTCGTGCGTCGCGATGCCGGGATACCTTGCATGCTCTATCAGGCGCTGCATGTGTTCGATGAATCGCTCCCTGATGACCGGCATGTCCTGGTAGGCGACTCCAGGCGGTTCTTTGTACGCTCCTTTGCAGAGCCGAACGCGCGCGTTGAGCTCACACATGCGGGCTACGTCCTCGGCCGTCCTGTGCAGATATGCCTGCAGCACGACGCCGACGTGGCGGGGATGTTGCGGGTACGCCTTCTCGAACAAGCCGAGCGTGGAATCGGTCAGGTCGGATCCCTCCATGTCGAGGCGCACGAATATATCGTGCTCCGTCGCTACAGACAGAAGGCGCAGCAGGTTGTCGTAGCAGAGACCCTCGTCGATTTTTTGGCCAAGCATCGAGAGCTTGATGGAGATGTTGGCGTCGAGCCGCCTATCGCGACGCTCCTCCGCGATTCGCCTCAACAGGTCCACGTACGCGTCGGTGGCCTCCACGGCGACTTTTCGATCGTTAACGTACTCTCCGAGCTGATCGAGTGTTACGTATAGGCCCTTCGCGTTCAATTTTCGAACGACGGGTATGGTGTCGTCGAGTGTTTCGGCGGCTACGAAGCGACGAGCCAGTGCGAAGGGGAGTTTCATCAGTGAGAGTCTAGACGGACGGCCAAGCGCGCCGAATGTTAAGAAATTGGATCAAAAGGAGCGCCCAAATCCCATGGATCATGCGTCGACCTTTATGGGACGATTGCAAGCGCCCGATCAAGGTCTTCGATCAAGTCGTCGGGGTGCTCCAGACCGATTGAGAGCCTCAGCAGGTTGACAGGGGTCAGCGTCGGTTTACTCTCGATTGATGCCCGGTGCTCGACCAGGCTCTCGGTGCCTCCCAGACTCGTCGCTCGTCTGAAGACGCGCATAGCCCCGGCGACTGCCAGCGTAAGTTGCTCACTGCCCGAATATTGGAAGGCCATCATTCCTCCGAAGCCCTCCATCTGCCGCCGCGCAACCTCGTGGCCGCTGTGTGTGGGCAGACCGGGATAGTGGACTCGCTCCACTTTCGGGTGATTCGACAGGAAACGGGCGACCATTCCGGCGGACTCACAATGGAGTCGCATTCTGGCGCCCAGCGATCTGATCCCGCGAAGTGCCAGCCAGCAATCGAAGGGCGAGGCCACACTGCCCGCAACTTGCTGAAGCCTTTTCGCCTCTGCGAACCGTCCTCCCGCATCGGCTGCGACGACGGCGCCCGCCAGAACGTCGCTGTGGCCCGACAGGTATTTGGTCACCGAATGAACCACAAAGTCGGCGCCATGACGAATCGGTCGCTGCAGCAGGGGGGTCGTCCACGTACTGTCGACGACCACCTCGACGGAACGCGCGTGGGCCGCTTTGCATACCGCCTCGATGTCGGTGACATTGCACAGCGGGTTCGACGGCGTCTCGACCCAGACGAGGCGGGTTCGGTCTTCAAAAGCGTTGTGCAGGGCCTGGACGTCGGTCTGATCGACATCGGTGTACCGGATCCCCCACCGTCCTAGAAAATCGCGCACCAGCTGACGGGTTGCGTGATACACGTCGTCGGGAAGAATGACGTGGTCGCCCGGACTCAACGTTCGAAGAAGCGTGTCGATTGCAGACATGCCTGATGGGCACATGATCGCTCCCGCTCCTCCTTCCAGATCGGCCAGCGTTTCTTCCAGAAGGGCGCGTGTCGGATTGGCCCATCGCGAATAGACGAATCCTCTCGGATACGAACCGTCGGCGTCGCGCTCGTAAGTAGTCGAGGTGTGCAGCGGCGGTGTGAGCGCTCCGGTTTCGTGGTCGGGCTCGCCTCCCGCGTGGGCAGCCTTTGTCTCAATGCGCATGAGTCTTGGTCGGATCGGTTACTGAGGCAGTCGTTCACGGTGACGGCGAGCACAGCAAGAACAGCGTGTGGCGGTAAAGCCTGTTGTACGAGTAGAACGAGTCTTCCCGTTCCAATCTCCAGTCGCCCGATTCGAGCAGAAGCCTGCGCTGGGCGTCCACCGAGCGAATGAAATCGCCGCGGTCGAGCCTGTACAGAAGCCGTGAGATTGGATTGCCGTGATTGGGCATCAGATCCATCACGACGACTCGCG
Source organism: Rhodothermales bacterium (assembly GCA_035512315.1). Lineage (GTDB taxonomy): Bacteria > Bacteroidota > Rhodothermia > Rhodothermales > DATKEJ01 > DATKEJ01. Next base: position 19,965 of record DATKEJ010000254.1, read on the forward strand.
AGGCGCACTTGGAAAGCCGGTCCAGGAGGCGCCCGGCCTGGGCATCTGAAAGGTGATGCAGGACCGACATCATGAGCGCGAGGTCGTAGCGTTCATCAACATCGATCGACTCGACGTCACCAACCTCGAATGACTTCCGCGGATCGTTTGCGAATCGCCTCCTGCATCCCGCGACGAACGAAGGTGAGAAGTCGATTCCAAGATACCGGGTCCTCGTTAGATACGACCAGGCGCCCGTCCCGCAGCCGAGGTCGAGTACCGTTTCGTACGGCACCTCGTGCAGGAACCGGGATACCGGCGCGTGCTTTCCGCCGTCGACCAGAACCTGATAGAGGTCAAAAAGGGCTGGGATCTCGAACAGTCGGTGGGCGCGCGTGAGCAGCCCATTGCGATAGACGGCCGGTTCCACCTCAGTGGACATAGCTTCCGGCGTTGACGTCGATCGAGGTCCCGGTGGCGTGGTCGGCGAGCCCGCTGCTCAGCAGCACGACCATGGGCGCGATGTCCCCCGGCTCGGTGAGTCGATTCAAGGCAATGTCGCTCAAGGCATACTCTTCGCCGTACTCGTCGATGAACTCCTGTGCCATGTCGGTTCTCGTGAAACCGGGCGCTATCACGAATGAAGTGATATTGTCTTTGCCGAAGCCGCGGGCGATAGAACCGTTCAGGCCTAGAAGGCCCGATTTCGAGGCTCCGTACGCCATGTAGTCGGCGGTGTCGCCTCTGAATGCAGCCCGAGAGCTGACGAAGACGATGCGGCCGCCCCCGTGCTCCTTGAAGTGCTTAATGGCTTTGAACGCAAGAATGCCCGATGCACGGAGGTTTACATCCATCTGCGTGTTCCAGGCATCGATCCAGGTCGATTCCTCGATGTCGAACGGCGCACAGATGGCTAGTCCGGCGTTGGCGACGAGCACATCCACCCTGCCCATCCTGCCTGCGCATTCGTCGAAGAGGGAAAGGCATGCCTCCCTTGAGGCGAGGTCTGCACCGATCGCGAAAGAATCGTTGCCGATCGAGCGGGCCAGCTCCTCAGCCGGTCCACGATTGCGTCTGAAGTGGACGGCAACGCGGGCCCCCGCACGGGCAAGGTGCTCAGCGACCGACATCCCGATTCCACGGCTCGCGCCGGTCACGAGAACACTCTTGCCGGAAAGATCAATGTTGTAGGCCATGGAACCTCAGCTTCGAGATGGGAGCTTGGCGGCAACCGGCTTGGCCGGACCACGCTCGGCCTGCCGGCGTCGCCACACCGGGACTGCGGAGCAAGCCTCGCCATACATCACCTTGCCGGCTACACCCTGCAGGGCCGTCATGGCCTGGACGTAGGCGGAGGTCGGGACGAGATCGCTCGGGCATCCCTTTACGACCACGTTTCGGTTCTGGTACCGGCTCCAGTCATGGATGGCCAGCAGTCTGAAATATTCGTGGCGGCGGAGGTCGTCGGGTGTGCCGAACTGGACTGTTCCCGCCTCGTCGTGCAGCTTGGCTGCTACGAGCATGAACGCCCACTTCGGTACAATGGCGCGTGTCGAAACCTCGACCGCCACGCATTTGCCCCGATACCGCGTCCAGTCATGATTCTCGATCGCCTCGCGGAACGCCTTCTCCCGAAGGACGAGCCCGCGATCCAGAAGCGGGGCGATGTCGAAGGTCACGACTTCACCCTTTTCCCAGAGTTTTTCCAGATCGAGAACCATCAGATCGCTTTCTTCGACCCGGTTTCTAATCGGCTCCATGGTTACATCGTTCGTCATTTCTGATGAAGCAAGGTTTGGCGCTCTCGAACGTCGCGAACGGCGCTAACGATCCGACTCGCTGCGAAGTTAACCTCCTCCAAGGTCGTAAATCGGCCAAGTCCGATGCGAATGGAGGAGCCGGCTTCCCGGTCGGAGAGCCCCATCGCTCTCAAGACATGGCTAGGTTTACCCGACCCGCTGGAACACGCGCTGCCCGACGATACGGCTACGTCCCGCAACTCCGACAGCAGCTGAGCCGAAGGGGCGCCGAGGAATCTCACGTTCGTCGTTTGAGGCAGACGGAGGTTTCGGTTGCCGTTAACCCGACAGTTGGGACAACCTGAGATCAGGGCATCTTCGAGCTGATCCCGCAGCTTGCTCAGCCGAGTGGAATCCTGCGCCATCTCCAGCCCGGCAATTTCGGCCGCCATACCCATCCCTACGATGCCCGGCGTATTGAGAGTCCCGCCCCGGAGGCCTCGTTCCTGCCCGCCTCCGTCGATGAGCGGAACGGGCCCCGGCCCGTTCATCTCGGGGTTCAGGTAGAGAATTCCAACGCCCTTCGGGCCGTACATCTTGTGGGCCGAGGCGACCATCAGGTCGGCGCGATCTGCCCGAACGGGAATCTTTCCGACGGCCTGCGTGGCGTCAGACAGGAGGGGTACTCCTCGACTTCGTACGATTTCCGAGACTTCGTCGATCGAATTCAGAACGCCGGTCTCATTATTCGCCCAGATGACGGCGACGAGAATCGTGTCTTCGCGCAGCGCTGAGGCGACCGTTTGCGGATTGACGCGTCCGTCCGATTCGACGGGCACTGTCGAAATCTCGAAACCGTCCATCCGCATGCGCCGGCAGGTATCGAGGACGGCGCGATGTTCGGTGGCTGTGACGACGATGTGCTTCCCGGCGGAGCCCCTTGCTGCCCCCAGGCCCTTCATCGCAAAATTGATCGCCTCGGTGGCGCCGCTCGTGAAAACGAGGTCGTGCGGAGGGCAATGAACCAGCTCGGCGACCTGTTCGCGGGCCTTGGCGACCGCCTCGTCGGCCGCCCAGCCGAACGCATGGGAAGCGCTCGACGCGTTACCGTATTCCTCGCGTAAGTAGGGGAGCATCGCTTCCAGAACGCGTGGATCCAGTGGCGTCGTGGCGTTATTGTCGAGATATACGGGTCGCTGCATGGCGGAATGAACTCCGGGTTGAACACCACCGGTCTGGGGCGGTTTCGGGATCAACCCCGTCATCCCGAACGAAGTGAGGGATCCCCACGTGAAGCGGCCTATCTTACCTCCTCGTAATAGCTTCACAGTTCCGAACAGAATGAACGAGACCACTGAACTCGATCCGCCCACCATCGTGTGGGACGACCAAGGGGCGTGCCTTCGAGTCATCGACCAACGGTGGCTTCCTCATCGACTGGTCGTTGAACGGCTGCGGTCCGTTGATCAGATAGTCGTCGCGATTCGCGAAATGTGGGTACGCGGGGCGCCCTTGATCGGAGCGACGGCAGCTTACGGAGTCTATTTTGCCTGGCAAAACTCGGGCGGTTGCGATGACGCCGCCGTCGCTGCGGCGGCACTTAAGATCAAGGCTGCGCGTCCGACCGCCATCAACCTTGCGTGGGCGGTCGATCATGTGATGCGACACGCGCGTGAAGCGTCGTCGAAGGGTGACCGGGCAGCGGCGGCCCTCCGCGCTGCGCACGACATCGTGGCCGCCGAGCTTGAACGGTCGCAGCGTATTGGCGAGCACGGACTGACGCTCCTGGCCGATATCGCCGCTCGAAAGGACGGAGAGCCCGTCAACGTGCTCACACACTGCAACGCCGGGCGCCTCGCAACTATCGATCTTGGTACGGCCACGGCGCCGATTTATCTGGCGGCCGGAAGGGGGATACCCGTCCACGTGTGGGTCGATGAGACGCGGCCGCGTAATCAGGGCGCCGGTCTGACGGCATGGGAACTGTCCCGGAGAGGGGTGGCACACACGGTGATCGTCGACAATGCGGGCGGCCACCTGATGCAGAAAGGCCTGGTTGATCTCGTCATCGTCGGCACCGATCGGACCACGCGGAACGGAGACGTCGTCAATAAGATCGGGACGTACCTGAAGGCCCTCGCCGCTCACGACAACGGGGTGCCCTTTTATGTGGCCCTGCCGTCTTCCTCCATCGATTGGACAATGGCGACCGGCGGCGACGTCCCGATCGAAACGCGAGACGGCGCGGAGATCGGTCGAGTATTCGGCCTAGATGAGTCCGGCAAACCAAACTCGGTTCAGATAATGCCTCCTGGATCGGATGTGGCCAATTATGCGTTCGACGTCACGCCTGCCCGATACGTCACAGGCTTAATTACCGAACGGGGGATTTGTGACGCTGCCGAGCAGTCGCTGAATGCGAGATTTCCGGTAAACGATCGATGACGGACGAAAAGGGCTACATCCAGTTCGAGTGCGTATGGGAGTCCGTCGAGCGGGTCGACTATGACCGGCTCGCGGAACTGATTCGGTGGCGACGAATCTTGCATGACGAGCGTCTCATGGGTGTGGACGCAAACGGTGTCGGGTACGGCAA
>DATKEJ010000255.1:0-3348 GCA_035512315.1 Rhodothermales bacterium
ATCTCATCCCCGGTCTATTCGCATTAACCCTGGTAATAGGCGGATGCGCGCAGCAGTCGAGCGATCAGATGTCGAACGATATGGCGACCGACACCATGGCGCATGACGGCGACGGCATGTCGATGGATGCCACCGTTGTTGCCCCAGACGTCTACACTGTGATCCACGAAGATGAACGCGTACGCATTCTCGACATGAAGCTCCCGGCCGGCGTCACCGACGGGATGCACTCGCATCCCGACGAGGCAGTCTATTTCATCAAGGGCTCAAAGCTGCGGATCCATCTGCCCGACGGCGAATCGATGGAAATGGACGTTCCCGACGGAGCTCCTCTCTCCCACGAGGCATGGACCCACACGGTCGAGAACATCGGCGATTCGCTGCTTCACGCCGTGGTCTTCGAGTTGAAGGAAGGGGCGCGCGATTCTGCCGGTGTCATTCCTGAAGGAATGGGCGCTGCCGAGACCTCACCGGATGTCTACTCCGTTCTGCTCGAGGACGAGCGTGTTCGGATCCTCGAAATGAAGCTACCCGCCGGTCAGTCAGACAATGAACACGTACACACCGCCGAGGCAGTTTACTTTCTCAGTGGCGGAAGGGCCCGAATCCACCTTCCAAACGGAGAGGTGATCGAAGCGGAGGTGCCGGATGGCGGGTTCCTATCCAATCCGATGTGGCAGCACAGGGTTGAGAACGTCGGGGAGAGTGAGGTGCATGCGGTGATTGTGGAGCTGAAAGAGTAAATCAGAAATCAGAAATCAGAAATCAGAATTGCCCCCAAGACACACTAATTCGATCGTCTTCCAGAGACCTCATACAGGAGTTTTGGCTTCAGGTCATCCTTGGCAGCAAGCTTGCAGACTCGCAGTCTACACGGTGCCTTCTAGACGAGACCGCTTGATTTCTGCCTTCTGATTTCTGCTTTCTGATTTCTCAATTCTCTTCAGCGCCGTCGCTGATCCACTCCCTTATCACGTCAATCTGTTCTTGCGTCAGCTCAAATCCTCCGGCTGGCATCCGTTGGCCCGAGATGTCGGGGCCCCCCTCGATCTTGCGCACGAGGTAGCTGGCGTCGGGATCGCCGGGCTCGACCCGGTTAAGGGCCGGCCTCTGCTGCGAGCTGACACCCACGATGTTGGAGAATGCCTGGCCCGCCCTCAAATCCATGCTTTCTGGCAAGCCGGCGCCCCCCCCGGCGTGGCATCCGGACATCGCGCAGCTCGTGTTGAAAATGTTCGTTTGGATCGACGACAACGTAGGATCGAGACCACCCTCGTCGATCGGGTCGGCATGCTCGCACCCTACCAGGATCACCGCAATGATCAACCCGATCTTGTGATGACGTATAAACATCTATAACCTAGAAGTTTAATGTCCTGAATATGTTAAAGCCAAGGCGCATCTCACCGTCGGCAACGTCCAGATCCCCGCCGCGCAGGTACTGGTCGGACGTCAATCCCACCGAATTGCTCACCACAATCTGAAAGACGTGTCCGCCGATGCTGATTTCGAGGCCGCCGCCCCCGGTATCGAACCGTATGTCGTTTCCGAACGTGGTCGTTCGAGTGTAGCCCGAAACAATTGGTACCCACTCGCCGACAAGTGACAGTCGTGTCCGATTGAGTTGTGCCAGGGTCCATCGTCCGCCCAGCCCGATCGTAATCAGTGGATCCTCACCGGAAACGTGCTCCGCGGGATTGATCGTTATGCCGGGCACGACGGCGATCCCGACTCGTCCGATCTGCCGGGTAACTGCGACCTGGCCCGACACTTTGAAGGCTTCGCCGCGAAGCCTGCTCTCGTCGCCCGGAGGGGACTCCGATACCCAGTTTATCGCGATTTGGGTAGCGGTTCCGATCGGTGAGGTTCCTCGTTGATCGGTGACGCGATAGCGACCCTGAAGCTCGACATTGTCAGCCGAGTTGCTTCTGCCGAGCGCCAGGAGGAGATCGTCGGTCACCGCGTAACCCATGCTGAGATAAATGATGCCGCTCCCGTCAAGTCCGTACAGTGCGTCGTATCCGTCGGCGATCTCCGGGTTGAATCGATGGCTGATGAGAAAAAGCCAGGTCCCCTGATTGACCGTCAGCGCCGTCGGAAGGTTTACGACCTTCCATCCATCGAATGGATAGGAAGTGCCTGCGCTCTCTGTCGAGTCGTTGCGCTCCGCGTCGGTGTCGTTCAGACCTGACACCCAGCGGATAATGGCGTCCACCTCTTCCGGGTTCAACTTGTCACCGGAGAACGGCATCTGCAGGCCGATGATGTCGTCATCACCGCGGATCTTCTTGACGAGGTAGCTGGCCTCGGGATCGCCCGGCTGGACCCGATTCAACGACGGCATTTCGATGCTCGGCTTGCCGACGGTCGAGGAGAAGAAGCCTTCGGACGTGAGCGTCATCATCATTTGCGGGTTTGGTCCGGCATGGCAGCCCGACTGTGTGCAGCTTCGCTCGAAGATTTCCGCCACCTGTTGCTCCAGCTCCGCTCCATCCTGCGCAGCAAGGGGGAAAGGCGCAAGAACCAGCACCATTAATGTCAGAAGGGTGAAGCGTGCAAACCAGCTGCACGCAGAAGGAAAATTGGTCATCCGTCTGTCAGGAGGTTGAGTCAGGAGGTTGGTAGAGGTCTGCGATACGTGCCGCCGACTCCTGCGGCGACATCGCCGTCGGACAGCTCCTGTCGGAACACATCAAGGTACGATGAGAACTGCAAAGGGAATGTTACAGTCAAAAAGCAGTGACCTGGGCTAAACGAGAAACGCTGAATGAACGCTAAACGCTAAACGAGAAACGGCCTGGTCGCAAAGAATGCCGGGGCGCGAAGGAAGATGCTTTCTCACGCAGAGAACGCCAAGAACGCGGAGGGGTTGGCGTCGCAGGCGGGCTGCCGCACCAAGTAACAAGTATCAAGTACCAAGTTCAAGTCCGAACTCCAAGTGGCCGAGGCGTCCCCTTGGGACGGGAACTTGGCACCTGGAACCTGGAACTCGGCACCAATTATTCACATTCCCCGCTCAGGAAGCGTGTACGTTCTTCCCCGATTCGCCTCCTTCAGGTATTCCATGAGTGGTTCAAAGTAGCGGAGCAGCGGTCCTGCCTTCAGATCCTTCCCGGTCGTTTCCCGCAGCAGGTCGCGCCAATCCACTGTATTTCCAGGCGCCATCAGTTGCCCGAGGAAGTTACCTATCTCCGTGTGGCCATAGTAAGAGGATTGGTGCGGGTGTTCGTTCAGGATGTTCCGGGCGATGTAATCGTGGAATTGGAACAACAGCAGATACGAAATCGCATAGTCGTAGTACTGGGCCGCATCATTGATGATATGGGTTTTGGTCGCCGCGTCGGCATA
>DATKEJ010000256.1:0-13930 GCA_035512315.1 Rhodothermales bacterium
GTTCGGCTCGCATCACTCGGCCTTGAGGACGAGCTGGCGCACGCGGCTTCGCTTGCTAACGTCGTGATCGGAGAGGAAGCCCCACCGACGCGATCGGGTGCGAGGATGATCCCTGGAGAGCCTCCGGACATGGTCAGTCAGCTCGTCGTTGCTCTCGAGTCGGAAGCTCGAGTGATCTAACCAGTCAGGTTTCGTTTAATGCCGGTCATCCTAACGTACCTGTCCATCCAAGACGACAAAATCAAACGGTCGTCACTCGAGTCCCTCAGCCGGTCCCGGGAGATCGCACACAGGAACGCGTACGAAGTGGTCGCGGCATTGATCGACCCAGACGGGCCGGTGCACGCCTCGACCGCCGCCCGGTACGGCGCGGATCGAATCGTCGTCGTGTCAGAGGGCGCCGACGAAAAACATCGTTCTGCTTGGCTTCTCGACTGCCTGAGTGCTTGTGCCAGGGAGACGAGCGCCGAAGTCGTGGTGATGGCGTCGACCGAGGAAACGAAAGACCTGATTGGAGCCCTGGCCGTTCGACTGGATGCTGCCGTCGTGCCAGACGTAGCGAGTTTCGATATTGACGGACAATACCTGACGGCGAAACGACCTGTTCTCGCTTCAAAGTACCTTTCCTCGCTGAGGGTCGCGGCCCGACCCGCGGTCGTTTCCGTCCGATCTGGGGAATACGCCGCGGTGGAAAGTCCAAAGGATGCGGAACAAGACCTTCTTGCCGTCCCAACGACGTTCACCAACGTCGCCGAGCTCGTCGAAAAACTCGAGAGCACCGGAAGCACGGTCGACCTTTCGGAGGCCGACGTCGTGGTTGCGGCCGGCCGTGGCGTCAAGGACGAGGCAGGGCGTGCGCTCGTCCAGGACCTCGCCGACACCTTGAACGCCGCCATCGGAGCATCCCGCGCCGTCGTTGAAAACGGGCTCTTCCCGGCAACCGCTCAGATCGGCCAGACAGGTAAGGTCGTGTCGCCGTCACTGTACTTCGCCGTTGGCATTTCCGGAGCCATTCAGCACGTTGCCGGCATGCTGAACAGCCGGACCATCGTCGCCATAAATCGCGATCCCGAGGCGCCGATATTCCAGTACGCGACGTACGGTCTCGTCGGCGACCTCTACAAAATTCTGCCTGAGCTCATATCCCGGCTCAAGAATCGCTGACCCTCCGAACTTAACCAGGATCGAATGGACGAGCGCTTCGACTGCATCATTGTCGGCGGCGGAATTGCCGGACTGAGCGCGGCGATGACGCTCGCCAGAGGAAACGCCCGCTTCCTTCTCGCCGAGCGCGGTGAGTTCGTTGGCGCCAAGAATGTCTCCGGCGGGGTCCTTTGGGGCACCGATCTGGCGCGCCTCGTGCCGGAGTATTGGACGATGGACACCGGATTCGAACGTTTTGTGACGCACCGCCGGCTGTCTTTCCTTGATCAGACTTCGGCGTTTTCAGTCGACTTCAAGTCGGCCCACTTCGACCAGCGCCCGTACAGCGGGCTGATCGTCCTGCGTTCCCGGTTTGACCAGTGGCTGGCCGATCAGGTCCAGTCGGTCATCGACGCGGGATCACACGCCGAAGACTCCTTCATCGCCACCAATGTGCTCGTCGACGAAATGATCGTCGAAAACGGGCGGGTGGCCGGCATCCGCACGGGCGGCGAGTCTTTTCACGCCGACGTCGTCATCCTGGCCGAAGGCGTCAACAACCTCCTCACGCGACAACTGGGCCTCCAGAGTGAGTACGTCCCTCCGAAGGGCATGGCGACAGGGGTCAAGGAGGTGATCCGGCTTGATCGCAAAGTGCTTGAGGATCGATTCCAGCTCAACGATCGGTCGGGCCTCACCAATGAGTTTCTCGGCTTCGCCAGCGGGGGCGTCGAAGGCGGCGGATTTCTTTACACCAACCTCGACTCCGTGTCGATCGGACTCGTGCTCGACATCGCCGATCTGGGCCGCAAGAAACGCAAGCCGTATGACCTCCTCAACGAGTTCAAGAGACATCCGGCCGTTGCGCCGATGATCGACGGCGGAGAGGTCGTGGAGTATTCGGCGCACGTCGTATCCAGCGGCGACATGTCCGTAATGCCGAAGGAAGTGTTTTGCGACGGAGCGCTGATTGCCGGCGAGGCCGCGAACCTCGTTCTTAACTCGGGGAAGGCCATCCAGGGAATGGACTTCGCCATGCGATCCGGAATACTGGCCGCCGAGACCGTGCTTTCCGCTAAGGAGGATCGGGACCACTCCGTTCAGTCGCTGGCGCGGTACAGGAAGGCGCTCGAGGGAAGCTATGTCATGCAGGACCTGCGCAACTTTCAGGACGCGGTCAAGTTCTTGCATAGCCCGGCCATGTTCACCGAAGTGCCGAATGTGATGTGCGAGTTCGGCCGGCAGTACTTTACCATCACAAACGAACCTGCCAGGAAAGCGACACGAAGCTTGCTCGACAGCGTGAAGAAACACTCGTCGCTTTGGAGTTTGATAAAACTGGGCAGGAAAGCCGCCCGATCGCTATGAGACTACTTACGCTGACGGAGCGGCTCGGACTGGTAGCTTACCGCAATCAAAACCGGGCTGAAGCACGTCCGCATATCGATGTCGAAACGGATATCTGCAACAGCACCTGCCCTCACAAGTGCACGACCTGGGTCTGCCCCGCCAACTGCTACACTCAGGATGATGAGGGGGTAGTCCGCTTCCAATTCGAGGATTGCATCGAATGCGGGACGTGCCTGTACGCCTGCGATCAGGGTGCCGTAACGTGGCGTTTTCCGGATCCGGAGTCGGGGCGCGGCGTCAACTGGAATTTTGGATAGAACCGTACGAGAGGACGAGGCCGATGCCTAAATATTCGTTCAACACAGATGACGCGCTGCTCTTTGAGTCGCTCCTCAGCGAAGACGACCGGCTCGTCATGGAGACCGCGCGCGACTACGCACAGACCCGACTTGAGCCGCGTGCACTGGAGGGAAATCAGGAAGGAATCTTCCACGACGAGATTCCACGCGAGATGGCCGAGCTGGGACTGCTCGGCGCCACGATCTCGCCGGAATACGGGGGCGCGGGCGTCAGCCAGACTGCGTATGGGCTTATTGCGCGTGAACTGGAGCGCGTGGACTCAGGCTACCGGTCGTTCGCCTCGGTGCAGTCGTCACTCGTCATGTATCCGATCGAGATATTCGGGACAGAGGAGCAGAAGCACCGGTTTCTCCCGCGTCTCGCGAGCGCCGATCTGATCGGATGCTTCGGGCTGACCGAGCCTGATCACGGGTCGGACCCGGGGTCGATGGTCACGACCGCAACCCGTGTCGATGGCGGCTGGGTGCTGAACGGCGCAAAGGCATGGATTACGAACTCGCCTGTGGCCGACGTGGCCATCGTCTGGGCGAAGTCGAAGGGCGGCGAGGACCCTGACGGGACCATCCGAGGATTCATCGTCGAAAAGGAGTTCGACGGTTATTCGGCGCCGGTCACTCACAACAAGATGTCGCTGCGCGCATCCCACACCGGTGAGATCGTCCTCGAAGACGTATTCGTTCCCGACGAGAATACGCTCCCCGAGATCCGCGGTCTGAAAGGTCCGTTTTCGTGTCTGACCTCCGCCCGCTATGGGATCGTGTGGGGCGCTCTCGGAGCGGCGGAGAACTGCTACCACCGCGCCCGCCAGTACGTACTCGAGCGCAAGCAGTTTGGGTATCCGCTGGGTGCGATGCAGCTTGTTCAGACTAAGCTGGCGAACATGCTCACGGAGATCACCGGCATGCAACTGATCTCACTGCGGCTTGGCCAGCTTCGCGACGAAGGACGAGGGGTACCCTCCATGGTCTCCCTCGCAAAACGGAACAACTGCGGCAAAGCGCTCGATATTGCACGCGTCGCACGCGACATGCTTGGAGCAAACGGCATTACAGGAGAGTACCGCGTCATCCATCATATGGTAAACCTTGAGTCGGTCAATACGTACGAAGGGACATACGACATTCACGGCCTGATCTTAGGACGCGAAATTACTGGCATACAAGCGTTTACCCCTAGAGGCAACGATGTCGAGACAGAGCCGGCCGAACGGCCGCTCGCAGAGTCGACGTCATGAATATGCCGGAAATGATATTCCTGATTGCGGTAACAGTGATTCTTCCGATATCGGTCCTTTCACTGCTGTTCAGTTACCAGAAAGCCCGACTCAAGGCAAAGAGGAGCGCTTCCGAGAATGAGCTCACCACCAGCGAATTGCAACACATGATCGACGGCGCCGTGACCGAGGCAACCACCGATCTTCAGGACCGCGTCTATCTGCTGGAGGAGCGGCTCAGGTTGCTTGGACCGGCATCTGACGATGTGCCGGAACAAGATATCGGATCGTCAAAAACGCTCGGCCGCGCAGCGCGCGAGTGATCACTTCCACGATTACAGCACCCACTCCGCAGAGTAGCGGCCCGCAGATCCGACAAAGCCGAATCCATTCGTCACGTTGCTGAAAACACCGGGCTGCGACAGTATCTCAGGGTCCCACACACCCCCCGGCGGAACCCAATCCTCGGCGAGTACGATCACCTGCATTGCCACGCCCGCCAGACGAAGCCCCGTCCCTCCGATCTCCTCGTTCAGAACGGCACGATCCTGATTGTAATTGACCGTGATTTCCCAGCCTTCGGACGTGTTTGGCGACGAGCTCTGGGTCGAATAAGGCACGCGGACGTCGATGAACGGATTGGCGGGAATACTCCTGTAGCGATAGTACAGATCGACGCGATGCGGCTCCGTCGTTAAGCCTCGCCAGAAAACCTTCTGCGTCCCCGACGGCAGCGGCGACTCAGGCGGCGACGTGACATCCGGCGGCCCGACTTCCGCGATGGGTTGGGAAGGAACGGTGGTTTCGGCCCAGGTGATCGCCCCATCGGAACGCTCGACCTCTATCCGATACGTGTGCCCCGACTTGATCCGCAGATCGGACATGAAGACGTGACCGTGGGTGCCGTCGGCGAACGTAATCAGACTGTCTCGCCAGACCTCGACCACGCCGTCGTTGAGATCGATCGATCGCACCACCGCGTCGATCGGGGCGTCGTCGTCAACTCCAAACAGCGTATCGATCTGAACGACTCTGAGAAACTGGGTTTTGAGCTGCATGTCAAGCGACCCGTAAAGTGAGAAATAGCGATCGGTCGAGAGGAACGGATCAACTTCGGTCCCGTCGCATCCCGACAGGGCGAACGCAATGACGAAGACCACAAGTAACCTGGTTGTGCGTTTCGTCAGGTCCGATTTCAAGAAGAGACTACTCACCTGAACTCCATCTTAATCCCGAATGACGGGAATCTCGGAAGCTGGTCTACCCGCGCAAGCGTGAACAGATCGAGGTAGAAGAGATTGTCGCGATCGAGAGCATTGATGACCCCCGCCTGGAACGTCGAACTGACGCGCCGCCCGATCGCAAATGTCCGTTCTACCGAGAGGTCCAACCGCTGGTAATCTGGAAGCCGGTCGCCATAGGGCTGTCCGTAAATGACGCGCTCCTGGCCCGGTTCGACACGAACGTCTACCTCCTCGAAGGTGTCGCTGACCAGGATGTAGTCGTCAAACCCGGCGGCCTGGCTGTACGGAAGCCCCGAACCGAACTGCCACTGCGCACTGAACTTGAAACCGGAAACGTGCAGGCTTCCAAGAACGTTAAGCTGATGCGTTCGATCGTGCGGCGGATTGAAAGCCACCGAGCTGGAGCCGTACCACACTGGAAGGGACGCCTGACGGGCCTTGTAATCGACGTCGGAAAGCCCGTACGTGACGTGCCCGTAGAGCGGGCGGCGGTCGTACTCGAACCTGAGGTCGAGGCCCTTGGCCGTTCCGTCGGCAGGCTGCAGATTGGTCGTAAAGCGCGGGTAGGCCGTCCACTCAGGAATCACGAGGTCGCCCAGATCCTTGTAGAAACCCTCGATCGACATCTCGACATGGCGTGACGGGGTCAAACGATAGCCGAGAATGGCGTGACGCGCCTCGGGGGCAGGGAGACCGCGCTCTGAAACGGTCCACGCAGTGAATACGTCGCCGGCGTCGCGGCGATCATTTAGTCCCACGATCTCCTGGGTGAATAATCCTCCGGCGGCGCTAAGCTGGTGCGGGCCCGTCTGCCAGATGGCCTTGAAGCGCGGTTCGATGCTGGAATGGCCGACGCTCGGGAAGGTCTGAGCGCGCGAGCCGAGCGTCACCCGAACGCCCGGGATGCCCTTGATATCGGTTTCCAGGTAGGCGGCGCCCTCTGTTACGAATTCCTTCGAATCATCCACGCTCTGGAACTGACCGCCCAGATTGTTGTCGAGCGTGATGGAGTGTACGCTGAGACCAAACTTCATGTCGATCGTGCGCATGAAGTAAGTGAAATTGACGGCCGCTCCGGATCGGCTAACCTTCGACGACCGTTCCGGCGCCTCCTCAGGACCAAATTCATTCTCCAGCCGCGAATAGGACAGCAGAATCTCGGCGAGTATCGGAAGCGATGAAGGCAGAACGAGATACCGGGCGCCGACCGCTTGATTCACCCAGCTGACCTGATCGCTGCGGCCTAGAAGCTCCGGCGGGATATCGTCGGTCGGGACGATGAAGCCGCGGTCATGAGTCGAAATGGCCGAGATCGATGCCTGGATACCCTCCGACAGGTTCGCGTGAAGCTTCCCGAACGCATCTCCAAAAGTGTACGGCATGCTCTCGCCGACCAGATCGTCACCGAGATCGTCTACCAGCGACTCCCGCACCGAGATCAGAAATGACACGCTTCCGGGCAAAATCGGTCCCTCCACTCGTCCTGTCGCCATGAAGGGCGAGAATGAGGCGCTGCCGGCAAAGCCGCGTTTGTTGCCCGTTCGCGTTGCCACGTCGATAACACTCGAGATACGTCCACCGAATTCGGAACCGAAGCCGCCCGCATACACGTCCGCCGAGCTGACGATTTCTGACGGGAACGCCGAGTAGAATCCGAGGATGTGGAAGGGCTGGTACAGCAGCATTCCGTCGAGGAACACGGCGTTCTGCGTCGGCGTGCCGCCGCGAATGAAGAGCTGGCCGCCGCGGTCGCCCGACGAAATCACCCCCGGCATCTTCGTTATGTAAGCGGCCAGATCGGGCGAAACACCCGGAACGGGAATCCGCTCGATGTCCACCGGCCGTACGGACTGAAGCCCCGCCGTCAACGAGGCTGCGCCTGCGGTGTTCGATTCGGCCTCGACGACGACTTCGTCAAAGACCTCCGCCGAAGGACTCAGCCGGACGTCCAGTCTTGCCAGTTCACCCGCTGCAAGCTCGATCTCAGATTCGAATGGCAGGTATCCGACAAAGCTCGCCCTCACGGCGTAGCCGGCCGGCGGCACCTGAGCGATCGTATAGAACCCGTCAGCATCGGTCGCCATGCCGAAAAGCGTGCCGTCGTTCGCGGTCAGCACCACGTTGACACCGATCAGCGGCTGCCCGTCCGACACGTCGGTCACAAAGCCCCGCAGCGTAGCGCCCGTCTGGGCGTTCGAACCCGTCGCGCTCAGTAAAACGGCGGCTCCGGTTACGAGAACTCGCCCCGCGCGACCGGACAGACTCGTCCAGACTGAATGCCGATGTGAGGTACGCGACAACCTTCTGAGCCCGAATTTCACTGCTGCATCTTCACCACTTTGAGGGCGCTGTGACGTGCTCCGTCGCTGAGCCGAATTATGTAGAAGCCGGCGCCGACCGGATTTCCGTTTGCGCCGTATCCGTTCCATGCCGCTCGGTGTCGTCCCGCCCTCTTCAACCCGCTTCCGAGAACCCGAATCCTCTCTCCGAGTGCGTTGAAGACAGCTATTTCAACGTGTGCCGGCTCCGGGATGGAATACTCGACGGACGTCCCAACCGAGAACGGATTCGGGTACGACGAAACGAGTCGGAAGTCCTCGAGGCGGCCGTCTGGATCGCGAGAAGTCGCGATGTCGCCGCCCGATTGGATCGTGAACGAGCCCTCTGCGGAGAACGGCGAGCCATTGTTAGCATTGTCCAACGCCTGCACGGCCCAGAAATAGTCCCCGGGAGTAAGCCCGGTCAGGGTCCACGATCTATTCTGGTGGACATTCCCGCCTCCGCTGACGAGCCGGCGGCCCGTCTGGACATTCGCCAGCGGATTGACAACGTCTATGGCTCCAGGAGCTGACCCGACGCGGAGGTTATAACTGAGGCCCGGGGCCGGTGTCTGCTCGTCGAACGATGCATCCCACGACAGTGTCACCGATTCGCCGGAGCTGGTTGCACTGAGTCCGGTCGGAGACGACGGATGGTCGTTCACGCGAAGATGATCGTTCCGATACTGGTTGGTGACGCCGTCACCGAATTGAACGAGGTCGAGGTCGCCGTCTCCATCGTAATCGCCGAAGGCCGCAGCACTGAATAGAAGGCCCGCCACATTGATCGACAGCCTGAAGACGCCATTCCCCTCGTTGTGATAAAGTCTCCCCAGTCGCTGTTCCTCGAGGTTCGATGCGCCCGAGAGCATGATGTCGGAAAGACCGTCGTTATCGTAATCGCCCCAATGCGCAGCGCCATAAAACATGCCGTCGAGCTCAGCGTGGATGTCCGTAAAGACGCCGTCTCCGTCGTTTCGGAACACGTATGCGTGCCCATCCAGAATGAGCGGGCTGAGCGTGCCGCCGGCGAGCAGGAGGTCGGGATCTCCATCGTTATCGTAGTCTGCCCAGTCGAGCGACGAAAAGGCCAGCGGAGGAAACGCGAACGGAATTTCGACAAACAGTCCGCCGTCGTTTCGAAAAAGCGCCGTTACAAATCCGGTCCCCGTGTCGCCGGTCAACACGATGTCCAGATCGCCGTCTACGTCGAAGTCTATAAAACGCGCATCCCCTATCGATATCTGCGGCAGATCGAGATCGACCTCGACGAATGAGCCGGCCCCCTGATTCTCATAAACTGCGGTCAACCGACCATCGTCAGTCTCGCCGGTTATAAGGAGATCCGAGTCGCCGTCGTTATCGTAATCTCCCCAATCCAGGGATCCGCCGTAGACCCCCGGCAGATTCGTCGGAAGCTCGACGAAGCGCGCCCCCGACAGTCTGTAGATCGCGGTTACTGGATTGAAAGGCCGCCGGAGATTCCTCGCGCCTGCAATGACGAGATCGGGAGCTCCGTCGCCGTCAACGTCCGCCCAAGCAGCGGCGCTCATCCATACCGGGGTCAGCCCCTGGCTCACTTGCACGTACGACTGTGTCCATATGGAATCCCCGCGGGCATCCACCGAGCCCGTTTCGCCGGAATTGAAATACGCCGACGCGAATGGACTCGGGAACTGGCCCTGCGACAGCCCGGTGACGATCAGATCAAAATCGCCGTCGAGGTCGGCGTCTCCCCAAGCGGCATCCGCAAAATCGACCGCGGCCATATCGTGGATGATGAACTCGTACGAAAAGGCCTGCGCGTGCAGATCGTTGACGCCCAATACGGCCGGGACCAGGCACACCGCGATCAGGAATCGACCGAATTGCTGATGCTTGTATGCCACTCGCGGCGCTGGTTGGGGCCGTATGTTGATGGGAAACTCGAAGGGGAAGAAACGTAAGACGACGTCGACGACAAATGAAAATCCCGCGGAATGCCAAATGGGCGGGCCGAATGGTCCTTCAAAGTGACTGAACAGTCGAATTTCACTCCTGAGGGGTTTTCGTGGACAGAACGCGCGACTCATCATTTCACGAAGTGGATCTGCCACAGATCGCGACTGCTCGTGTGTATGAACGGCGCGAGAGCCAGGAGCCCAAGCCGGCCAATGCTGTTCTTGAGATACTCGAGTTCTTCGAACTTCGGTCTAATTGTCGGATCGGGCGCAACCTTGAATCCGGCCTGCTGCATCAGCAGCGTGCCCTTGGCTTTCATCGACAACTCGATGTAAAGCCGCAGGTAGCACAGCATGTCGACGACAACCTCGCCCGGAAACTGCGCTTTGAGCTCCTCCAGATACTCTCCGATGCGCGACTCTGAGATGCGCCCATCGTAAATGATCGCCAGTAGCTCCTGATCGGAATCGAACCCGACGCCGAGCCACTCCTGCGTGTACTGCTCGCTACGCTGGAACACGATGACCACTACGGTGGGAAGAACCGCAAGCTGCAGGAGCGTCATCGGCACAGGCCGGAGTGGAAAGTGATTGAACCCGGAGTGGAACACGTAGGCGGCGCCCAAACCGACCAGGGCCGCAATCCAGAGCGGCAGCTCCCTGCGGTCGGACACGTGCATTGTCAGGATTCCAAGCAATGCGGTCGTTCCACCATGCATTACGGCCGTTCCGAAACCCCGTACGAACCACGTGATGAGCCCCACGTCTCCCAGTTGATTGAGATAGTACACGTTCTCGACCGCTGCAAACCCGGCTCCGACCGAAAACCCCGCTATGGCGGCGTCAACCGAAAATCCGATCTTGTGTCGGGCCATCAAGATCACGATGAAAAGGGCCTTCGTGAACTCCTCGACGAATGGTGAGACGTAGTGCGTGAACGCATCCTGAGACCAGCCCAGCTGCTGGTAGAGGAACCCGTTGGCAAAGTAGCAGAAGCCCGCCGCCAATCCGCCGTAGCCGATCGCGATCAGTACGCGTTTCGGCCGGATCAGCTTGTACGTATCGAGGAACATCAGCGCCCCGAGAAATACGAAAACCGGGATCAGGCTGATTCCGATCGGTGCGAGGAGGTGCATTTAAGGTTCAACGTTCGACGTTCGACGTTCGACGTTTAGAGGATCTTGAAAGACAGCATGAATTCGGTTTCCCCCGGGAGGCACTCCGGATCGTCGAACTGGTCGATGACCATGCACCGGTATGTGACGCCGTAACCCGCCGACAACGTGAACGGCATGTACGAGAATGCGACGATCCTGAGGTCGAGCTGGCCGCCGAGGCTTGCCCACTCCTGCCTCTGATTAACGTCCTCGACGTTTGTAACCAGGCCGGTCGCGAATACCGCGGGTCTCACCCACTGGAGGTACAGGGCCGTTCCGCCGGCGCCACGGAATCGAACGGGCGGGAGGTTCCATTCCAACATCATGCGCCCAAAGTTGGTCCCATTGGCCTCGTTGATGCCGAGGCCCGGGAGCGTGTAGTAGAAACGGTACCGCTTCTCCGAGCGATAGTCCACCCAGTTATTCCTGAACCCCCCGAAATAGAAGTTCGCGTAGGGCTCCCTCCTCTCCCCGAACGAAATGCCGGCGGCTGTACGCACCCAGAAAGAGGAGTGCGGGAGAAATCCCGGCGTCCCGGCATCGAGGCTCGTATAGACCCGGGGAAACACGACGTCGCGAACCCAGTTGGCCGAGCTGACCGCCTGAAGCGCCCAGCCTTGCTCGAGATCCACCGCCCCGATCGATGCCTTCCGATTACTGAAGTTGAAGCCGGCAGACGCATAGGCGGATCGACTCGACTGCGTCGTAATATCTTGATATTGCGGCAGTTCGACCAAGCCTGCATACCCGGCAACCGAAAGCGAGTAACTCATCCGCTTCGGACCGTCGCTGATGAGCGACTTACTGTAGTTGATGCCCAACGAATAGCCCTTACGACTCGTCTTGGAAGGACCAAACAGGTCGTAGAAATCCGCCGCGTTGTATGTGGCCCCAACACCCCAGTTGCCGTACGAGTAGCGGGCCGTTCCATGGAAACGCTGGTTGCTCGGAACGTCGGTGTCGGGCGAATACGAGCCAGACAGGCTGATATTGTGCAGTCCGATAGGGCTTGCGAGGTTCATCCGGTAGCCCACCGCAACGTAGTCGGCATACCCCTCGACGATGGGGTAGACCGAGGCCACGGATATGTTGCGAAAACCCCGGTAGTCGCCCGCGTACGTCGTCAGCGAATCGATCTGAATCAGGCTGGGCGAGGAGACGACCCAATCGCGGACAATGGGGTTCTTCTCGACCACGTCCTGACCCAGGAACTGGATCGCGCCGACGCGCGGCACCGCCTGCTCCACGATCTTAGCCGGGACGAATCCGCTTTTGGAGTAGCGGAGGACGAGCAGTGAATCGTCAGGCAGCTCCACGGGCCGGAAGAATCCGGTTTCGGCGTTGGAGAGCACCTGCATTCGGCGATCCTGCAGATCGTACCGGAAAACGTTCGACACGCCGCTGTAGTACGACGACCCGTACAGATACCGCCCGTCTTCGCTAAATACGAATGTGCCCGGGTTCGAATTCTGGAAGTCGAACAATGGTTCGTACTCCTCTGAGCCCGCCATCAGTGAGTCTATTGAGAATCGAATCAGCGTCTGATTCCCGTTGATCTCCGCGAGAGCCCCGGTCAGATACTTCCCGTCTTTCGAGATGTCAATGTCATAAGAGTCCGTGCCGTACTCCCACGTGTGCACGTGGTCCCAGTCCGTGTACGGATAGGGTATGCGCACAATGGTCGAGAACCCGTTGAGGTGGCGGACACCCCAGAGCGAACTGTCGGCCTCGTTGAACGCCAGATCTCCGACCCGTTGGTTGTTCATCAGCAGCGTCTTTTCACCCGTATTCACGTTGATGGACACCAAGTCACGCCATCCGTAATTATCGGTCGTATAAAAGAGGGTCTCCGTGCCCGGGTCGTACGCCAACGAAGTGACGTAGTACAGCGCCGCGCCCTTGACGTCGACGAGGCGTCTGGACTTACCCGTCTCGACGTTCATTTCGACGATGTGAGGAGCCGTGGCGGGATAGTTGACCGCCATGTACATGGTTTTCTTTTCTTCGTTATAGAACGTCCTCGATACCGAGCCCAGTGCGCGTCTCGACACATCGCGATACCCGGTCACGGGATTCTGCCTGATTCTTTCCAGATTGGCGTCCTGGTACTCGCGCTCGAAGTCGAGCCACTCGCTCCAAACCACGGACAGAGGCTTGCCGAATTGGTTCTTGAATGCGGCGGCGAAATACCCCTTACTGCCCTTCTTGCGCGACACCCACTCGATTACCTTCTCGGCGCCGAACTGGACAGCCAAGTAGCTCATGAAGCGCGTGCCATAGAGATAGGAATTAACCCCTACCTGAAAATCGATGTTCACTCCTTCGGATTCGAGACCGACCGCGCTGTAGAGCCTTCCACCTTCCAGGCGAAGGGTCCGAAACACCATCTCATCGTATGCGCCGAGAGATCGTCCCAGACCGCCGGCCATCCAGGTCTCCATGAAGACTGCCGCCCCTTCGTGGAACCATCGCGGAGAGTAACGCCTCGGCGCCGTGAGGTAGCTGTAAATCATGGTGACGGGGTCCTGATTGTCGACCGAGACTTTACCCATGAACAGTGTCCGGAAGAACGCGTCGGACGGCGCCTGCATGTCGTTCGCGACGATATGGACCAGTTCGTGGTTGAACGTCGAGTTCATCCGCTCATTTGAAGGGACGGTTTCGTAGACGAAGTTGTTAGGAGCGATGCTCAGCGTGATGTAGTTAGCCGGCAGTGCATCGGCGCCGGCGTTGCCGTAATCGCCGAAATCATGCATGAACACCGTGATTCGCTCGGTCGGATCGTAGTCGAAGAGACGGCTGTGAAACTTGAGCGCGTTTTCGAATGTCTGCGCAACGTAAGGAACGAGGTATTCTGAGCGACTGCCCAGGTAGATGAGCCTTGCGTTCTTGGTCTCCCGCACTTTGAACTGGCCGTCGGCGTCCGCCACGGCGATAGCAAGTACGATGAGCGTTAAGAATGTGTCGACGCACTTACGGCGTCTGCGTGGCAATCCGGGCGTGGTCATGAATGGTGAGGGGTAAGCAGCATCTAAGAGAATGATCAGGGGAAAGTATTGATTTACGAGACGCCATGAAACGGGAGAGGCGCCGCGGGTTCACCCGAGGCGCCTCTCCAGACGCTTGTCACGTCTTGACTCCTGGAGGTCGCATTCAGCCGGAGGCCAGGAGCAAGCCTCCGTCGGCTGCCTTATCTGTCGTTGCC
>DATKEJ010000257.1:0-6539 GCA_035512315.1 Rhodothermales bacterium
GGGTTAGCCGTAGATTGATTGCATTGATCTCAGGCCGAACCCGGGGCAGGTGAGGACGACGTCAGTGCTGTCCGGTTTGGTCATGACTACCCCACGATGAAGGATGTTTATATTGTTGCGGCCGTCCGAACGCCGATCGGCAAGTTCGGAGGTTCGCTAAAGGATCACTCTCCGGTCGATCTTGCCGCTCACGTGATGCGCGGGGCACTGGATGCAGCGCGGATTGACGGATCGAAGCTCGATTTCTATGCGGTCGGGAATATCCTAAGCGCGGGACACGGCCAACTCATACCGCGCCAGGCTGCATTGAAGGCCGGTATCCCTGACGAGGTCGACGGGGTCGCCGTCGATATGGTCTGTTCGTCCGGCATGATGAGCCTTATGACCGGGGCGAGTCTCATACGTTCAGGAGATGCTGAAGTAATATTGACGGGTGGTGTTGAGTCCATGTCTGCAACCGGGTTCTACCTTTCGTCTCGTGCGCGGTGGGGCTATAAGTTCCTCATGGGCGCTCCTGAGGAGGTGAAGGACCTCCTGCTTTATGACGGGTTGACGGATCCAATGAGCGGTGAGTCGATGGGCGTCCAGACAGAGCGTCTCGCCGCCGAGTGGGGAATCGGTAGGACGGAGTTGGATGAGGTAGCCGTTTCGTCGCATACTCGCGCGAACGCAGCCTCGGAGGAGGGGCGGTTCGACGACGAGTTGGTCCCAATCCCGATCCGGGTAAAGAAGGAAACTGTTGAGTTTGGCCGGGACGAGGGGATACGGGCGGACACGACGCTCGAGGGTCTCTCTTCGCTAGAACCCGCTTTCGGCGGCGACGGCGTGCTCACGGCGGGTAATTCGAGCCAGATCAGTGACGGCGCCGCAGCGATTCTGATTGCATCCGGCGAGGCTGTCTCCCGCTTAGGACTGAAGCCGATTGGCAAGCTGTTGGGTGGGGCATGGTCTGCCGGGCCCAGTTGGAGGTTCTCGGAAGCGCCCATTCCTGCCGTTCAGAAACTGCTCGATCGCATCAAGCGCTCGATTGGGGATTTTCAGCTCTTTGAGAACAACGAGGCCTTTGCCATAAACAGCATCCTCTTTAATCGAATGCTCGGTGTGCCGGCCGAGTGCTTGAACGTGAACGGTGGCGCCATCGCGCTCGGCCATCCAATTGGCTGCAGCGGCTCGCGCATCGTAGTGACGCTGATTCATGCGTTGCGGAACAACGATAGGGAGTCTGGCATTGCCGCTATTTGTCACGGCACGGGCGGAGGTACGGCTGTCGCGATTGAGCGCGCATAGCCCGGCTGTTCGCGTCCATTGATGTTGGGGATTTTGTTTGGTGGAGTACGTCTGGGACTAGAGGGTCGCCCGGACTTAGAGAAATGGTAGACAGCGTGGTGCAGAACAACCAAGTAGGGGGAGGCATGCAGAGACTCGAGATCTGGGCGATCGTCATTGCCTTAGTGGCGGCGGGTAATATCGCGCGGGCGCAAACGCCGGGCGAAATCGGACATCAGGGTATTCTTACCGACTCCCTGGGAAATCCGATTATCGAGGGTGTATTCCAACTGACGTTTTCGCTTTACGATCAGGAAACCGACGGCGCGGTCTTGTGGAGCGAGGAGCAATCCGTCACAGTTGAAGAAGGACTGTTCACGGTCCTCCTGGGCTCTCTGAATCCGATCGAACTCTCGTTCGCTCGGCCGTACTGGCTCGGCGTGCAGGTCGATGGCGACGAACTCGACCCAAGACTGCGGTTCTCGGCATCACCCTACAGTCGTCGCGCGGCGGCGGTCGACTCGGTCGGGCCGGAAGCATTGCGACCTGGCACCATCCCCTCGGATCGTCTGGATGTCGGCGACGCCCCAACGAACGCGATCCTGGCGGTTATGGCGACCGACTCGGCCGGGTGGAAGCTTCTCGGCTCAGAAAATATCGCGTCTAAGGCGATACTCAACTCCAGACTCAGCCCCGTTGGCGGCGGAAGCGGCCAGGTGCTCACCGTACAAGCTGACAGCGTCGTTTGGGCAAATCCCCCTGAGATTACCGGGGCGGCGATTCCCGACAGGTCTGTTCGGTCCACAAAGATGACTTCAGAGGACGGTGAAATCGGGTATATCATGGTTGCTGTTGGTGGTGACAGCGTGGCATGGTCGACCGTTGGGACCAACTCGATTGCAGACGAGGCCGTCACTTTTTCGAAACTGTCGGCTGCCGGCGCAGGGGCCGGGCAGATCCTGCTCGCCATGGGCGACAGTGTGGCTTGGGCGGATCCTTCCTCGCTCGGTCCGGGATCGATCCCGGAATCAGCCGTGGCACGCGGAGAGGGTGACGGGCTGCTACTCGTGACGCTTGACGACATGGCTCAGTGGGCGGGTCCATCCGTTCTGCCGCAGGGGTCGATCCCGGAGTCGACCGTGGCCAGCGGAGAGGGTGACGGGCAGATGCTCGTGACGCTTGACGACATCGCTCAGTGGGCGGGTCCATCCGTTCTGCCTCAGGGGTCGATCCCCCCATCCAAACTTGCTCACGTCGGGGTTACCGCGGGCCAGGTGCTGCTTCTGGCAGATGCTGATACGGCCGGCTGGGGGCTTGTTTCGAACCCGTCGATTGCGAACAGAGGGATTACCTCGGCTAAGCTGGCCACCACCGGAGGCGCGACCGGCCAGATACTCACGGTTAGCGGACAGGACGCTGTGTGGAGCGATCCCGCGGGTATCGGCGAGGGTACTGTTCTTTCCAACAGGCTGTCTTCGGCGGGCGGCGAACAGGGAAACGTGCTGCAGATCGTGGCGGGCGACACGGTGGGATGGTCGGCGATTACATCCGCGAACATCGCGGCCGGGTCTGTGACGCCCACGCGCATTAGCGTAAGTGGGGCGTTTGATGGACAGGTGTTCCAGGTGGATGGCGGGACGGCCGCCTGGAGAGCGCTCGATGGGACCGTTATTGGGGACGAGTCGATTCCGATCGGCAAGATTGACCCGGGTCCGGCAGGCGTCGGTACCGTACTGAAGTACAACGGGACCGGCGTGGTCTGGGCTCCTGACGCAATGACGCTGCCGTTCAAGGGGTCGGTCGCGGCATCGGACAGTGTTGGAATGAGAGTGAGCAGCCCGAGCGTGCTCGAGGGATCAGGATTCGCCATCGAGGGAATAATGACCTCACCGAGCGGCGGGGCTTTCGCGAGCGCGATTCGCGGAGAGAACCGCAGTACGTCGGCGCTGG
Organism: Rhodothermales bacterium; assembly: GCA_035512315.1. Classification (GTDB taxonomy): domain Bacteria; phylum Bacteroidota; class Rhodothermia; order Rhodothermales; family DATKEJ01; genus DATKEJ01. Next base: position 3,217 of record DATKEJ010000257.1, read on the forward strand.
GTGTCGGCGTCTGGGGCTCACACGAAGGCGGCGGTTGGGGCGTATACGGCCGCTCGACGAGTGGTCGAGGCGTCTACGGATCGAGTCCGGATGGTTTTGCGGGGTATTTCTCCGGGAATGTCAGGGTTACGGGATCCATCGAGAAAGCGGGCGGCTCTTTCAAAATCGACCATCCGTTGGATCCGGAAAACCGGTATCTGCTCCATAGTTTTGTGGAGAGCCCCGACATGATGAACGTGTACAATGGCAACGTGACGCTCGATGGGTCTGGACAAGCTGCTGTAACGCTTCCGGAGTGGTTCGAGGCCTTGAATACCGACTACCGTTATCAGTTGACCGCGGTCGGCGCTCCGGGCCCGAATTTGCACATCGCGCAGGAAATCGAGGGAAACTCGTTCCGAATAGCCGGCGGATCGGCCGGCATGAAGGTTTCGTGGCAGGTAACCGGTGTTCGAAACGACGCCTGGGCGCGTCAGAATCGGATTCCGGTTGAGCAAGCGAAAGAAGGTATAGAGCAAGGCACGTTCCTGCATCCTGAAGCGTTTGGCGTGAGCGAAACTCTCGGCGTAGAGGCTACCGAGCAGCGCCGATAGGCGTTCCAGGTTCCGAGTTCCAGGTTCCAGGTTAAGCGGCCGCTTGCGCAATCGAAGGCTAGAACGTTGCGGGTTCAACGTTCCACGTTCCGGTTCGAACGTCGAAGAGTTTTCGCGTCTTGCCATTGCTGCCTCCGGGGAGCCTCACTTCGAGGCCCGGAGGGGTCTCTGGGCTCCCGGATCGAGTCCGGGACGGAAAACCTGAAACTTGGAACCCGGAAGTTTCACATACAGACGCTTGATAACTATTCTTATCAAGCGTACATTATCGGTTGTAATTATTGGAGATGAGTGTGCTATCTTCCGCTATCTGATTATCAATTACCCTACGATTATCGATTATCAATCAGCGACTAGGCAGATGACAGTCGAAAATAACGATACCATCCTGATCCGGTCGTCGCGGACGGGTGTCGCGCAGGACACATCGAACCTGCTCCCGATCTATCTCCTGCGATTCGACCGAGCGCAGACAAGACGTGCGTATGAGAATGACTTAAAGAAGTTTTTCATGTCGGAGGCGATTTCGCTCGAGCTAGCGAGGATTATGACATTCGTCGATGTGAATGAACACATCGCTCAAATGGAGGCCGGCGGCGCCAAGCCGTCCACCCTGCAACGACGCGTCGCGGCTATCCGGGGCTTCTACGAGTGGCTCGTAGCTTTGAATCTGGTCCAGAATAACCCTGCTAATCGGCAGGTTGTCCGCAGAATCCGCCGCGTCTCGTCGAAAGACCGCCCTATTACAGTCCTCACAGCGGAGCAGGCTCGGCGGCTCATTTCCGCCACCGCGTACGCGGACGAAGCGGCGATGCGAGATCGAGCCATGCTCACGGTGATGCTCCACTGCGTGCTCCGCCGGTCGGAAGTCTCGGGCATGGACGTAGCCCACGTACGCCGAATCGGCGGCTACTGGGTCGTGCAGTTGCCGGCAACAAAGGGCGGCTCAGAGCAGTTCGTAAAAATGCCCAACCACGTAAAAGAGCTGGTCGACGACATGATGGCCGAGTACGGGATCGTTTCGGGTCCACTCTGGCGGTCGATGAGCAAGAACTCGTCAAATGGCCGCCGGCTCTCGCCCGGCGGCGTGTATCGCGTCGTCAAACGTACGTCCGAAAGGGCCATGTTCTCGGAGGAAATCGGCGCCCACACGCTCCGCCACACCGGATGCACCCTGGCGATAGAGTCCGGCGCCTCGATGCAGCAGGTCCAGACCCACGCGAGACACAAAAACATTGAGACCACCATGATCTATGTTCACCAGCGGGACAAGCTCAGGGACAGCGCGGCGGATAAGATTCACATTTAGGAGTCCGAGGTCAGAAGTTCGACGTCAGACCTCGACCCTGCTCGGAGGCCCGCCCCGAACGAGCGAGAATTGACATCCGTATGGTGCCGGCGTTGATCGAGTTCGGAGGGGTCATCCCGGGCTCGATCCGGGATCCAGGCAGAACGCAAAACAGAACGCTAAACGCGAAACGATCAACGCTAAACAACCCCTTGAGGAACCCGGCGCCACGCCCGGCACGGGTGGGAACTTCGGACTTCTGACCTCGGACCATTCCCGTTATGATTGCAGGACTCGTCGGCCCCACATGTGTCGGTAAAACAAATGTTTCCATTGCGTTAGCAAAGGCGCTTTCCGCGGAGATCGTATCCGTCGACAGTCGCCAGATCTATCGGGAACTCTCAATCGGTACCGCGAAACCGAGCGACGACCAGTTGGCTGCGGTCCCGCATCACTTTATTGGCGAACGGTCCATCGGCGAGCCGGTCACGGCGGCTGAGTTTGCCTCCGAAGCGCGCCTGCGAAGCGCACAGATTCAATCCCGCGGGAAACACGCGCTGCTGGTCGGCGGGTCCACCCTCTACCTGCACGCTCTTCTGTTCGGCCTTAACGACATGCCGCCATCGGACAGGCAGGTCCGAGAACGCCTTCAGGATAGGCTTAAGTCTGTGGGATTGGCTTCGCTGACGGCCGATCTGGCGGAAAAGGACCCGATTTCGTACCAGCGAATCGATCTCGACAACCCGAGGCGCGTGCTCCGCGCGCTGGAAGTATTCGAAATATCGGGAAGGCCGCTTTCGGCATTTCAGACCGCTCAAGCACACGATTACGTGCAGGCCAGGATCGTCGTTCTCAACCGCGCGCGCGCGGACCTTTACTCCAGAATCGATCGCAGAGCTTCTGAAATGATCGAGCAGGGACTCGTCGAGGAAGTTAAAGGAATACTTGATACGGGGTTGGGTTCTGATCTGCAGGCCCTGCAAACTATCGGATATAGAGAAGTGATCCAGTGCCTCGCTGGAGAGGTCGAAGAAGACGCGATGGCTGACCTGATCCGCCGCAATACGAGACGGTACGCGAAGCGCCAGCTGACCTGGTTTCGGAGGTACGAAGGCTTTCACTGGATTGAGATCGGTCAGGCCGAAGGCGTGGAGAGCGCCACATCCAAGGTTCTCAGTGTTATTGCGCCGGGTGCCTTTTGAGACTGAAGTCCTGCCTGCGAAGGGGGTCTTAACCTGGAACCTGGAACGTCTAAAACCCCTTCCCCACCGACACGACGGCGAACTCCCTCCTCGGGCCCGACCCCTCACTGTCGATTACAAATAGCGCCTGCTTATGAAACCGTCCCCAGCGCCGAACCGATTGCACGACACCGCCGTCACGCTCGATCAAGGTGATCCATTCGTCCACAGTCCGAAAACGGAGCCACCTTTCCTGTTCCG
>DATKEJ010000258.1:0-4589 GCA_035512315.1 Rhodothermales bacterium
CATCGACATCGCCGTGGGTGCCCCACTCGACGACGATGGCGCAGACCACTTGACGAGCGATCGAGGCGCCGTATGGATACTGTTTCTGCGCCCGGACGGTACGACGAGACCCGAGAGGAAAATTAGCAGCGTTCAAGGCGGACTCGCCGGATCGCTTGACGATGATGACTATTTTGGCACCGCCATTGCAAACCTCCCCGTTTTGCAGAGCGATGGAACTACCCTTGTGGCAGTGGGGGCACCGGGCGATGACGATGGCGCCGAAGATGCCGGAGCAGTCTGGCTGCTCTCATTCGACCAGGGGACTGTCACTTCTTACAAGAAACTCAGCCTCCTCGAAGGTAATCTCCCACAGAGTATTGACCAGGATGATGGCTTCGGCACCTCGATATGCTCGCTCGGAGATCTAGACGCCGATGGAAACGTCGATATCGCGGTCGGTGCACCGGGCGACGACGATGGCGCCGAGGACGCAGGGGCTTTATGGATTCTCTATCTGGATGGAAACGGGAGGGTCAAGTCCCACACGAAGGTGAGCAACGCGAACAATGATTTTGCCGGTGTTCTTCGAGCGGGGGATGCGTTTGGAAGTTCTGTCGCAGCGATAGGTGACATTGATGGAGACGGAGCAACCGAACTGGTGGTCGGCGCCCCCGGCAACGACGACGCCGGAGCTAGTAGTGGAGCAATATGGATTCTCTCCCTAAGAGCCGACGGTTCCGTAAGAGAACACAGTAAAATCAGCAGAAACCTGGGTGGCTTTACGGGAGACGTGAAGCCGCAAGACAGGTTCGGCGTCGCAGTAACGAGTATCGGTGACTTCGACAACAACGGTGTTCCCGATCTCGCGGTCGCGGCGCCGGGGCAGGGAGCGTTGAGTCCAGGAAGTGTGTGGCTTCTGCACATGGATTCGGACTTAACAGTGAAGGAAAGCCGCGAGATAAGTAATACGGCCGAAGGCTTCGTCGGTGCATTCGATACTTCGGGTCCGTTGGCCAAGTCGCTCTTGGGCGCATTGGATGTGGATGGCAGTGGTGTCAATGATCTGGTAGTTGGTGCTCCAGCCTCACCACCTTCAACCGGTGCCGTTTGGGTGATACTACTCCGCCCGGATGGCACGCCTAGATCGATTCAGGGGCACAGCGGTACCGACGGGGACTTCATGGGCATGCTGGCCCTCGAGACGAATTTTGGCGCAGCTACCACGACTCTCGGCGATTTGAATGGAGACGGGATAACTGATTTGGCCGTTGGAGCTCCAATGGACAATGACGGGGGCTTTCGTAGAGGCGCGATATGGATTTCATACAATGCCTTGATTGGACCGCCGCTCATCGACGAAGTGAGAATCGATCCTGAAATTCCGAGACCCGGTGACAACTTATTGGTCTCCGTCAGAATGGTTGCTCCGGGCGGCCTCACCAATCCAACTATTAGCTTCCGCTCTAGCGGCGAAACCGAATTCTTAACTGCACCGCTCAGACCGGTCGATGCAAATCGTTACGGACTGAGAATCCCTGCCTTCGTCACCGGGTCGCGTGGAGTTGAATTCTTCCTCTCGGCCGAGAATGTGCACGGACAGCCCACCCGGTATCCGCCGTCGGGCATATCGTCACTTCCGGTCCTCCTTCCAGGTGGGGTCACGCTTCCTGTGGTGAGTGGCTCCGCGGCCGACGCATACCGGCTTTACTCCGTCCCCCTTCATCTCGAGGAGCGGAGTGCGTTGGCGATGATCGAAGACGATCTTGGCCCTCTCGATCGCAAGGAGTGGCGTTTTTACGGCTACAACCGAGAACTTCGCCGTCACGAATTGGATGCCGGCGACATGAAGTTGGTACCTGGAGCCGCGTTCTGGCTACTGGTGAGAGGTTCGGGAAGGAGTGTTCATTCCGGAACCGGTACGACCGTCTCGACGGCACAACCCTTTCAGATTCCGCTCGCGCCAGGCTGGAACTACGTGGGGAATCCATACAATTTTTCGCTTCCTCTCTCGAATGTCAGACTCAAGTCCGGCCAAACGCCCGATTTCCGAACATATGAAGGCTCATGGTCGACTCTGCAGAACGCTATCGAGTCGTTAAAGGCTTACGCAGTATTCAACGGCAATGCCACGTCGGACACGCTGGTTATCGATCCTGATCTCAGCGCTCAACCGGTAGAACTCGTGCAGGCACGGGTCGACAAGGCCACTACTCAGGAGGAATGGTCGATACTGATAAGTGCCGTGAGCGGGCGAGCGCATGACAATGACAACATCGCGGCGGTTTCGACTGAAGCCTCACTGGCTTGGGATGTGTTGGACCGCCCGGAGCCCCCGGTGATCGGCGATTACGTGTCGGTATACTTTCCCCACACCGATTGGGATGGTCCGTCCAATCGATTCAGCACCGATGCGAGACCGCCGGCGGCGGATGGGCACAGGTGGGCCTTCGAAGTGACAACGCACCTGCCCGGAATTGTCACGCTAACGTTCGAGGACTTCGAATCAGTGCCGGAGGAATATGGGATCTGGCTGGTCGATGACGTCAATCACGTCCAACAAGACCTTCGGATGAACAGTCGCTATTTCGTCGCGAGCAAGAGTGGTCAGGAATCGGTTCAACTGACATTACTTGTCGGAACCGAGGCCTTCGTGAACGAGGCCGCCTCGTCTGTGAACAAACTGCCGACCCGCTTCGAGCTGTTTCAGAACTATCCGAACCCGTTCTCTTCGGTGACGACCATCCGATACGGTCTCGCCGCTGAGGAAACGGTGAACCTCGCTGTCTACAATGTGCTGGGTGAGGCAGTAGCAACGCTCGTCAATGATGTGAGGCAGGCTCCGGGCTACCATGTCGTCGTCTGGGACGGCCGCGGCAGTGGGCGCATGCCTCTGGGAGCCGGTGTTTACTTCCTTCGCATAGGTGCGGGCCGATTCACGGACACTCGGCCCGTGATGATCGTGAAGTGACCGGCGAGTGATCCGTTTCACGGATACGGCAAGAAGCCATCGATCCCGACAAGGTACCCGTCCGAATAGCCGACTGAGCGAACGTCCTTTCCGATCAACTCGACGACCAGCTCATACACTCCGGCTTTGAGATCGCGCGGCGCCGAGGATGAGGACGGTATTGATGATTTCGGCGGGAGCCATGATGGGCCATCAGACGACTTGATGGCCCATTTTAGTTTCGCCGCAGGAGAAATGGTATTGCGAGCTCGTGCAACAATTGACGAGAACAAACGATCTGCTCTTCTCGAGAAGAAATTTCGAGAAAATCCCGTTTCCCCTTGACACCGCAGCAAATCTCATGTATCGTCCAGTGGAATCGATTTCATGAAATCGATTTCACTTTCACGCCGATTATGGGCGATATGGCAGCAACGATACAAGACGTCGCACGTCTGTCAGGGGTCTCTGCCTCAACCGTTTCACGTGCTTTCAACCATAGCGCTCCGGTCAATCCGATTACGCGTGAGCGCATCTATGCCACCGCAAAGGAGCTGAATTACGTTCCGAATGCGTCGGCCCGCAGCCTAAGCGCCAGGACGTCGCGCGTGATCGGTGTCCTCCTGCCTTTGGCTCACGGCGAATACTTCTCGGTATTGATCCGGGGGCTCGATGAGGCCGTTGTCGACGCGAGACGGGAAATGCTTATCGCCGGGTCACACAATGATCTTGACTCGGCTCGGCAAGCGTTCCGGCGAATGAATGGATGGGTAGACGGATTTCTGGTCGTAACGCATAACCTCCATATTGACCTCCTCCTGGAAGCCGTACCGGATGGTACACCGGCGGTTTTTCTCCATACGGCCTCGCCCCTGTTGGGCTACAGTTCGGTCCAAACTGACAATCGTGCATCAGCCCGAGTAGCGGTGCAGCACCTGATCGACGAGAGACACCAAAGAATCGGCATGGTGAAGGGACCGGAACAAAACGGCGAGGCGATTGAGCGTTATCTAGGTTTTCAGGAAGCGCTTCGAGAGAATGGGCTGACCTTGGAGCCTGACTTTGTCCTTCCCGGTGACTTCACCCGCGAAGGCGGTATTGAAGCCGGACGTAGACTCCTTGATTTGAACCAACGCCCCACGGCCGTCTTCGCCGCCAACGACGATACGGCAATCGGACTGATGTTCGTGCTGCAGGAGGCCGGGTGGAGAATACCTGATGATCTGGCTTTGATCGGGTTCGACGATATCCCGAGTTCACGCTACCAGACTCCGTCTCTTTCAACGATCCACATTCCGATCGCTGAGATGGGCCGGAGGGCCGTCGGACTGCTCGTCGATGCGATGGAGGACCCAGAGGGCCGGGACCCCCAAGTACTCATGTTTCGCGGTCTGCTCAGGCCGCGGAGCAGCACGATCGGAAGTCGGTATCGCGCTGAGATGGATCCACCCGACGTCCCGCTCACAGGCACTCGATAAGATTATGTGAACCAGGCGCGAGTATGTACCAAGAAATGAAACCGATGGGTCTGTCCTCCAACGTCGCGCGCGCTCGCTTGCCGTTTGTGCCCCCTCATCCAGCCGTTCGATGGCCCTGGCCGATACTCTGGGTGCTTCTGTTCGTCACCCAGACGCTCGCCGGTACTACCGGCAAGATTTCC
>DATKEJ010000259.1:0-8195 GCA_035512315.1 Rhodothermales bacterium
GACATCCGAGAGCCATCAACGTGAACTCCTGGGGCGATTCGAATCGGAAGGTCTAACATGCCGCGCATTGATATTGTAGTCGAAACACCGATCAGCCGAACCGGCCGTGCGCGACAGATCGAGGCTATGTTCGATGTTCCACCTGCCGAGGCGGCCCGCCTCGAGTGGAGGGGCGACCTCCCGATCGAGGACATTGAGTGGAGTGTTGGTCTGATCGTCGGTCCTTCGGGATGTGGAAAATCGACAATCCTCCGGGAGCTGTTCGGCGCGCCGCGAGCATTACGGTGGTCTAAGAGTAGCGTCATTGACGACTTCGCGAAATCGCTGAGTATTCAGGATGTGGCGAGCGCGTGTGGTGGCGTTGGATTCAACACGGTTCCGGCGTGGCTCAGGCCCTTTTCGGTTCTGTCAAACGGCGAGCAGTTCCGCGTGTCGGTCGCCAGGCTGATATCGGAGGCGGACGAGGGCTCCACGGTCGCTATCGATGAATTTACGTCCGTGGTTGATCGCCAGGTAGCGCAGATCGGCTCGCACGCCGTGCAAAAGGTGGCGAGAAAACGGGGAATCCGAATGGTGGCGGCCTCGTGTCATTACGACGTCATCGACTGGTTGCAACCGGATTGGATGTTTGAGCCCGCAACGATGACATTTACTCGGAGGTCTCTTCGGCGGAGACCCAGCATCGAGCTCGACATCGTTCGTGTCTCTAGTTCGGCCTGGAGCATCTTCGCTCCATTTCACTATATGAGCGCCGACCTGAAGCGCGGCGCCACGTGTTTCGGTGCTTTTGTCGATGGGCGGGTTGTCGCGTTTGCGGCAACACTCCCAAGGCCACACGCACCAAAGCACTCTAAAATCGTCGGCAATTCTCGCGGTGTCACCGCCCCCGACTGGCAGGGGGTCGGAATCATGCACACCATGAATAGGGTGCTAGGCGGGGCGTACAAAGCAACCGGCAGAAGGTTCCACCTGTACCCGGCTCACCCGACGCTAATCAGGTCGTACAACAAGGATCCTTTGTGGCGGTGCGTGAGCGCCCCACAAATTACCAATACGACTAGAAGATCAACTTTGGGCGGGACTTTTGGCGGACGACCCAACGCCACATTTGCGTATGCTGGGCCGCCGCTTGGGGAAGACGATGCGAGACGACTTTTGGGGTGAGCCGGAATCCACGTCCGCGTTTCTCGATGCCGCCCTAGAATGTGCGTCGTCTGGTGGTTTTCTCTGGGGCAATCTCGATGGCGTACATCTCGCCGTCGCTGAAAAAGTTGTACACGGCGTCGCGGAACGACCGCCAACCCCTACACCACGGCGCGACATCGCGCCAGCGGTCGCGGAACGCCAGGACCATGGATCGTCGTGACGGATACGCCTGGACATCGACGGCGACGTACCTCCGTCGGTTGATCGTCAAAACCGTTCCCGGCACGACGCTCCGGTATCGGCGCCCGCGCCGTATCTCGACGGTTTTGGACCCGTCGAGGATGTAACCCCAGAATTCTCGTTTTACCGACAGAATCATCACCGCCGGACTGTATCCCTTTCTGGGCGGTCAGTCAACCAAAATTTGCATGGCAACCAGAGACAAAATTGCGGCCCGGAAGGCACGCGTGCGGGAGCTATTCCTCGTCGGCCGGATGCCCGCGAAGGACATCGCGGAGCGCCTCCTCGCCGAGGGGGTCATGCGCTCTCGGTCGTTCGACTCGGCCTATCGTCTGATCCGGGCCGATGTCGAGGAGCTGAGGACGACCCTCACGGTCGAGGACATCCTGGCCCTCGATGATGAGGTCGAGTTTCTGCGGTTCCTGGAGATCGTCAACAAGATGCTCGATGTCGCGATGAGCGAGCTCGGGCGCGACACGTCCAAGACCCAGACCGTGACGGAGATGCTCAACGCGAAGGGCAAGAAGATCGGGAGCCAGCGCACGGCACGAATCACCGACCGAGGAAAAGAGAAACAGCAACTCATGGCGACGATTCTCTCGCTGCTGAAGGAGCGAGCCGCGGTAACTAACGCCCTGAAGCGCAAGGGTGCTCCGGCGGAAGATCCTGGCGCAGGCGTGGAACCGTTTCTGTTCCGGTTTGACAACGTCCCATTCGACGACATGGTCGCACACAATCTCGGCACTGACGTGGAGCCCAATTGAGGGGATGGAAACTCCACGCGCATCAGCAGCTCTCGATCCTCGCGCACCAACGATACGACACCGTAATCGAGGTCGGTGGTCTCGGATCAGGAAAGACAGTTGGGCTCGCGCTGTGGCTGCTCGATCGTATGCGCTGGGATACCGGGCAGGAACACGCCCTCTTCGCTCATACCAACGGGCAGTTGCAGCAGGTGCTTCAGAGATTGAGTCCTGTTCTCGGAGAGGTCGGAATCAAGTGGGTGTTCAACTGCCGACCACCTACCGAATGGATCGAGCAGTGGAAGGCGCGAGGTATTGCGCTTCCTCCACATCGTGACAGGTTCACGAACGCGATCACGTTCGAGGCTGGTCTCAGGCTTCAGCTCGGGACGCTGTTCAACCGGGCGTACGAGCAATGGAAATCCGCCGAGTGGGGCTCGGTCGCAATCGAGGAGTTCACCGCTGGACCCGAGCAACAGGCGGTCGAGTGGGTCATGGACCGCGCCCGCTGTGGGATGGGCAAGGAGTTCTGCCGTGAGCATCACCGCCACACAAAGATGCTCAAGGGCAACCCCGCGGAGGATGACGGACACTGGTATTTCGATTGGCTCTGGACGCTCGAAAAACACGCGGCATCGATAGCGGGCGAGGAACCATCAGAGCACTACGCGCACCTTTACAGAGGTGTCGGGCCGGTCATCCTCATCCCCTCGCGAAGCTCGGACAACGAGGACAATCTTGCCGATGGGTATATCGAGAATCAGAGATCGCGACTCGACGACGAAACGGCGAAACGCAGACTTGACGGCATCATCTCCCGCACCGCATCGGGGCGGGCATACAACGCATTCTCCAGGGCGAACGAGATTGAGGTCGCATACGACCCAAGCCGGACGCTGTACGTAGCGCTCGACTTCAACATCAATCCAGCGGTTGCGGTGTTTTCTCATCCCCTGAATCCGGGCGAGTATCCGGGCGAGCACAACCGTCCGGGAGTGAAGCACGTCGGGGTGTTCGGCGAAGTGCATCACGTCGGAGGATGGGATGCGCATCAACTCGCATCCGCGATCGTCTCGGGGGAAACGGGAACGAACGGATCTGTCCCGAGCAACTGGAAGGGGCTCAGAGAGCACAAAGGCCCGGTCGTAGCCTTCGGCGACGCAACGGCTCGCGCGAAGCTGATGTCAGGACCGAACTCGTGGCAGATCGTGACCGAGGTCATGCGGTCGAGTGTCAGCAAGTTCTCGGTCGCGATCGGCAAAACCAACCCATTGGTGCAGATGAGGGTTCGCGCCCTGAATGCGCGGCTCTGCTCCGCAACCGGGGTCCGGTCGCTTTGGATCGACCCGCGCGTCGAAGAGCTGATCGCCGATTTCAACACGAATGTCTGGGACAAAAAGGGTACAGACATCCAGAAGTACGGAGAGCGCGGCGGGTCCCGGATGTGGAGACGGACTCACGAGGCCGACGCCCTCGGTTATGAGGTTTCGGAGCTGTTCCCGATGGGGCGAGACTCCGAGCCGGTTACCTCGAAATTTGTTGCAAACCCAACATTGAAAATCCCCGAGATGAGGTGAGCGATTGGAGCGACAAGTAGACGAGCGGCCGCTCACCAAAGCAGACGTGGCCGGAGAGAAGGTCGCGCGGATCTACTCTCTGCCGCGACTCCAGCCAACCACGATCCTCGGGCATTGGATGGAGAACCCCGATGAGGTTCTCAAGCAGTTCGGGCAGTGGGAGGGCATCGGGTTCTACTTTCGGATGCTGAGACAGTTCGCCTTTTTGGGCGGGCCGATCAACCAGCGAATCGACGAGGTTGTAGCGGCGGATCGGCTGATCGTCCCTGGTGATAAGAACAGCGCAACGTCCGTTCAAATGGCAGCCGATGCGCGAAGAGTGTGGGCGAAGGTCCGGGGCAAGGGGCTCATCCTCCGGAAGCTCCTGATGGCCATGTTCGTCGGGTATCACCCGGTGGAGAAAGTCTGGGACATCGATACCGAGACGGGGCTTCTGGCGCCGCTCGGGCTGTTCGACGTCCCGCCGGTCAACGTCAGATTTGGACCGAATGGCGAGGAGTTCTTCCTTGCGATGAATCGCCCGCGTGGCGAGCTGATCCCCGCGAGAAAGGTTTTCTACTCACGGTGGGGGTCGATGTGGACACCCTACGGCGAAGGGGAGCTCAAGGACGTTTACCTGGTCACCTGGTATCTCCAGCAGTTGATCCGGTTCGGCTTGGAGGCAATCGAACAGCTCGGACGGCCGATCCCGATCATCTACATTCCGAGGGGCTCAACAAAAGAAGAGATCGACGAGTACGAGCAGGCCGTCGCGGCTCAGTACAAATTCTACCTCACGATGCCCTCGGACGAGACGAGGGTCAAGGTCGAGTTTGCCGGGGCCAACATCGCCGCCGGGGGGGCCGCGGGACGCTCGGAGATGGAGTGGTGCCGGTATTTGGAGACCCACGCCTATGTCCGGCTCCTCAACACCGCGCAGACCCAGGACCGCGGTGGAGCGGGAAACGGCAAGCTCGAGGAAGTCCGAAACGATGTCAAGAACCTCAAGACGCCATCTGCATCAGACGCTCTGGACGAGTGGCTAAATGACGGATGGATGCGCGATCTCTCGGAGGTTAACTGGGGAGATCAACCCGAGCAGATGTGGCCGCGGTTCGAGAGCGACGCCGCAGAAATCGGGGCTGGTCTCGTCGGAGTACAGGCCGCAAACGCGACAAACACCCTGCTCCGGTATCGGGCGGGACACCTCACGGCAGAAGCCGCGACGGGCATCATCGCGTCGCTTGGTGTCCCGGACTCACGGGCCGAGCGGTGGGTGCAGTCAATCACGGACTCATTCGATGACCTGATGGTTGCCCCGGAGATGTTCGCCGGCAAGGTCGCAGGAGATGGTTCGGGGGTTGGGGTCAGGGTGGAGGAGGAAGAGGGGTGAACAGAGCACTACAACTTGTCGCGTCCGAGCCGTGGGCGATCTCCGAGCAGTGGCTGCGGAATATCGTGGCCGTCGCGAACCGGAACGATCTGGCCGCAATTACTCAGGCCGTTGCTGCGAAATCCGGCGAGCGACTGGAGGGCACATCCGGTGTTGTGATCCGTGACGGCGTGGCAGTACTCACAGCGTCCGGGCCGATCTTTCCGGTATCGACACTTCTCACAGAGTTCATTTCTCTGGTGTTCGGGGCAACCACCCTCGACAGGTTCGCGACGGACTTCACGGCCGCCGTCGAAAATCCCAAGGTCAAGGCGGTGCTGGTGCGGTTCGACTCTCCCGGCGGGATGATTTCCGCCGTGAACGAGATGGCGGACATGATGTTTGCGGCCCGTGACCGTAAGCCGATCGTCGCATACGCCGGGGGGCTCATGGCCTCCGCGGCGTACTGGTTCGGATCGGCGGCTCACGCGATTGTCGCGGAGAAAACCGCGCAGCTTGGATCGATCGGAGCAGTAATCACGGTCGATGGGAGCGAGGATCCGGACGAGTTCGTGTTTGTCTCCTCGCAATCGCCAAACAAGTGGGCATCTCCCGACACGGAGTCGGGCAAGAGTCAATATCAGGCCCTGGTAGATTCTCTCGCCGGGGTGTTCATCAATTCTGTTTCGAGGAATCGGGGCGTGGACGCAGACACCGTCCTCACCAACTTCGGGGGGGGATCCTTGAGGGTTGGAGAGGATGCGGTGACGAGCGGACTCGCAGACCGTCTCGGATCATTCGAGACCGTTCTGGCGGAACTGGCCAGCGGAAAATTCATGGAGGCAACTATGGCCGCAAAGCAGCAGAAAATCGCCCTCGCCGAAGAGGACGAAGAGAAGGACGAAGAGTCCAAGTCCAAAGCCGAAGAGGACAAGGAAAAGGACGAAGAGTCCAAAGCCGAAGAGGACGAAGAGGAAAAGGACGAATCGGCCGAGGAAGATGACGACGAGGATGACGAGATGGCGATGCTTGCCAAGTCGAATCCAGGGCTTGCCGCGCGGTTCCGCGATACGGCGAAAGCACTGAAGGCAATCGAGCGACGGCTTGAAAGCGCAGAGCGCGACAAGGCTGTTGCGGAGGTTGCGCGCGTGATCGACCAGGCACGGGCGGACTTCCGCCTGAACCAGGCCGAGGCCGCGGTGTGGTCGCGTCGGCTCGTTGCAGCGAAGGTCTCCGGCGACTCCGCTCAGGAGTCCGACCTGATGGCGATGCTGAAGCAGAAGAGCCCCCACGCGACGCCCGGCAAGTTCGGCGCCAGCGCAAGGGTCAGCGAGCCCACGGTCACGGGGATGTTTGTCGTCGATAACGACGAGGCCGCCCAGGCAATCCACGCAGTGGAGGCCCGAGGCATCAAGCGGGGTTCGAAGAAGTTCTCGGACGCCTATCAGTCGGAGCTTGCCAAGATTCGAAGGGGGGCGTGAATGGCCCGCAACAAGGACGAGGTAACCATCACAGAAAAAGAGCGCAAGGGACGCGAGTACTACGCCGGGGAAGAAGCCCTGCGTAAGGTGACCCAGATCCTGCGGGCTCGGCTTTCGGAACCAGGCCAGATCAAGATTACGATCTCCTGAGTCCCGACTCAACGACACACTCACGCGACCGCTTAGGCGGTCGTTTTCATTTGGAGGGACATCATGTCCGAGTACGTGTACAACATTTTCAACTCGATCACCCGCCCGGCACAGGCGGCCATGACGCTCGATCGCGTCGCGGGGAAAATCAACTCCTCGCGGGAGATCGAGGTCTGTGGCGCCGGTGACGTGGCGCACGGCATCATCCGACTCATCAACGACGTGTCGGCCGCCGGGGACCCGGTTACCCTCGAGGCCAACGGTTACCCGCTCGCGCTTCTTGGCGCGGACTCTCTCACGGCGGGGATGAAACTCACTCCCGAGTCGGGTGGGCGGCTCATCGAGGCGACCGCTGGACAGCCCTATTCCTTCATTCTTCTGGCTGATGGCGACGATGGCGACGAGCGCCCGGTGCAGTTTGCGAAGGACGCCTCTGGCGCTCATCAGGCCGCAGAGGCAACGATCGTCGCGCTGACCGACAGCACTGGCTCGGGTTCTCACGACGACACGATTGCCGACGGACTCACCGCGACATCTCCGTCCGCAATCACGAATTACGACGCCGTCACGAACATGACGGACCCCGTCACCAAAGCCGAGGGCGAAGCGGTTTCCGCCGCGCTCGCAACCCTCGAGAACGAGGTCACCGCGCTTCGCGCAACGGTTGACGCTCTTGTCACCGACGCGACGGTGCAGAACCAGAACGACTCCGACCTCGCGCAGAAGATCCTCGAGATTCGTACTGCGCTCATCAACTACGGAGTGATCGCGGCGGCGTAGGCACCACACAACACACTTAACTGAGGCCCGCCACACCGGCGGGCTTTTCTTTTTGGGGAGGTAGGGGTCATGTCTCAGATTCTCGATCGACAAATTCAGCGCGTGCTCGCGCCCCTGGTGGCGGGCACGAACTGGGGTCAGAAGTTCGTCGCGGAGCGCGTGCTTCGCATCATGAATGCCTACGGTGAGGAGTTCACGTGGGAGAAGCAGGGTAATGAAGGGCTGATCGACCGTGGCAACCAGGCGAAGCGATCTCTCAACGCTCCGTCGAACAGTGTTGATCCCCCGGAGAACGCAACCGCCACGGGGAAGCTCACCGAGTACTCACTCAACAGCCCGATCGATCTTCGTCTGATCAACGCTGCGCGAGTGCAGGACCAGATCCGATCCGGTATCGCACCGGCTGACGGTCTGTCTGCGGTTGAGCGTCTTCAGCTCGGTCGCGCCCGGATGCTCCAGCACAACATCCAGATCCTCAAGGAGAAGGTTGTTGCGGGTTTGGTGTTCGGCTCCGGTAATTTCGCCTCTGGGTTCACGGCATCCGACGTCGGCTTTGGGGCTTCCGGAATCATCGGTAAGGTCCTCACCGCAAAGCGCAAGGTTCGCCAGGCGTTCGGCTTTTCGCCGGATGTTTTGGTGTTCGGCGAGCTGGCGTGGCTCAAGCTTCTGGAGAACACCGACATCCTCGACCGGATCAAGTATGGCGGCTCAAATCAGGATCCCGCCG
>DATKEJ010000260.1:0-8514 GCA_035512315.1 Rhodothermales bacterium
CTGACTCACAACCTCACGTATCGCCTGAATGACGAGGTCCGGATCCTCCCGGTGGATGTAACGTCCACTTTCACCCGTATGGACATGGGTCGCCTTCGTGAATTCAGCGGCGATCTCCCGATGTAGGCGATCCTTTACCTGAATTCCCTCTATCGTCTCCCCAACCCATCGAGGCGTCTCCGCAGCGCGGAGCGAAGAGACGACCACGGCAGGCACGTCAGGCGCGGCATCGATGCCCTCGAGCCCACTCTCCTCGAGCATGTCTTCGTAGAGTTTGTACTCAGCGCGGACGGGTTCGGGAAGCATCTCGACGAAAGCCATCTTCTGGCTCCAGTGTTTGTCCCACTCTACAGGATCGAGCTCGCGGAGCCGCGCTCCCTCGGAAGGATGGACGGGGTCGATAAATACCATTCCGGCGACGTCGTCAGGGTATTCCGAGGCGAAGGCACGCGCGAAGGCGTATCCGAAGGCGTGGCCGACCAGCACGAAAGGCGGAGGGACTCCAGCCGCTTCAAGGAGCTCGCGAAGCATCACGGCCGCCTGCTCGAGCGATGTCGTCTCAGGGCTCTCCTTGGAGTATCCAAGCCCGGGCCGGGAGTACGACATGACGCGGGCAAAATCCTTCACTTCGTCCACGACATAGTCCCACGTCCGAAGGTCGTCTCCTATATCTGACATCAGGACGACAGATACCCGGCCGTCACCCTCTACAAGCGCGTTCAGCTCGGTTCCGCCGACGTCGAACATCTTACCGAGGAGTCCGTCGATCAGGTCCAGCTCCCGCCGCCGGTCCCATTTCTCCGCATTCAAGCGTGACTCCTCCACTTCGACCAGTTCTCTGGGGATAACATTCGGAGGCGCCATGACCATCGGACCGATACCGCCGTCCGGATCTCGACAATCCCCACGATAAACGCCCTCATCATCGGGTTGCAGTTCACAGTCGACGCGCATGAGCGGCTGCCACCAGAACCGCATTGTTTCGTCGTTGAAGAGGACGTTGTGAAAGGGAAATTCATCGTCCATCCCCTTCACCGCAATCCGAACTTCCAACGAGTCGCCTCGATATGCGACGTTGAACGTCGATTCGATGCTATTCATTCCAGGAGGCGTCACATATCCGGTCCAACGACCCGGTTCTATTGGCTGGGCGTCCCTGCAAGCACTTAAACTCGGCACCAGCACCGCGATTGCCGCAATCAACCACAATCTTCTCATCGTTATCGGTTCTGACTAAATACTGCGAAAGACACTTCGACGAAAGGCACGCATTACGATCCGGCCATCTGTCTCAATTGCGAGAGATAGGCTCGTGCGCGCCGATTACCCGGTTCGAGCTCGAGTACCCTTCCCCAGGCGACACGCGCCTCGTCATACTCGCCCGAATTGCCA
Organism: Rhodothermales bacterium; assembly: GCA_035512315.1. Classification (GTDB taxonomy): domain Bacteria; phylum Bacteroidota; class Rhodothermia; order Rhodothermales; family DATKEJ01; genus DATKEJ01. Next base: position 1,393 of record DATKEJ010000260.1, read on the forward strand.
TACGCCGCGCCCAGATTCAGCCAGGCTTCGATGAACGTGGAATCCATTCGAACGATCGCTTGATAGCGCAGGACAGCGCCCTTCGCATCGCCGCTCTCCAGCATGACTGTTGCAAGATTGGTCTGGAGGCCGAGGTTTGTCGGCTCCAGTGCCACCGCGCTCCAGAAGGCGTCGGCGGCGCGATCTGGCATCCCGGCGTTGCGATGCGCTTCTCCGAACCGGATCCAGTTACGAACGTCATTGGGATTCCGTTCGACGGCGCCGCGTGCTTCATTGATCTCCTGCTGCCACTGCTGGGCGGTATCGGCCTGCGCGAGGTATTCCTGCGCTGATTTCTCCTCTCCCATTCTCATAAGCACTTGTCCCATATTGTACTGGGCTCCGTGGTGCCAGGGCCGCGCCTCGGCAACCGGACGTAGATAGTTAGCAGCTTCTTCGACGTTACCGGTGCGAAAGAGCTGCGACCCGATGATGTACTTGTAATCCAGATTGTCCGGACGCAACGACGCTCCTCGCATCGAATACTCTATCGCCTTGTCAAAATCGCCCAATTCCTCAAAGAGTTGGCCAAGCCACATGATAGCGCTTGCATTCGTCGGGTCGAGGGCAATCGCTTTCTCGTATGCGGCCTGCGCACTGTCCGCCACGCCAAGCTTGGCGTACGCCCTTCCCAGCTCCAGGTAAAGGTTGGAATTCGGTTTCAGTGCTTCCTCGTTTCGAAAGGATTTTATGGCGTCGCGAAGCGCGCCGCGCCTGGCGTGGTTGATACCCAGATTCATGTGCGCCCCGCGATACTCCGGATCCAGCTCCAGCGTGGTTTCATACGCTCGGTCGGCGATCTCGTATTGATTCAGATCTGTATAAATACCGCCACGGAGGAAATGAATGTCCGCGACGTCCGATGCATACTTCTCGGCACTATCGGTCAGAGCGAGGGCCACCAGATAGTTTCCGTTCTTGTAGGCACGTTCACCTTCGATCAGAAATTGCTGCACCATCGGAGCCAGCCCGAGGCGCTGCTTCTCCGTACGCGCCATGTCGCTGCGATCCCCGCCGCAACCGGCAACGACCAGGAGCATCACGGCCATGGCAGCGATCTTACTATCGAACGAAGTTGACATGCACGTGACCATACCATCGTCTATAAAGGAGCGGTTCCGCCATCGCGTGTATTAGCGGATCGAAGCTCGCCGGTTCCTTCAATCAGCAAAACATCTTGATTGCCCTCCACCGTCGCGAACCGCTCTACAAGGCCGCTCGGCCAGTACACAACCAGCGAATCTACCTCGTTAGCACTGCCGAGTCCAAACGTGGCGACCTTCTCGGACTGGGATAGATAGCTCGAACCGGTTCGAATGCGCCGCTCCATCGTCAGCCCATTCAGCAACGCGGTGAGTCGCGTGCCGAGACCGTCGCGGTTGCTCTCGCGGCCACGGACGTGGACGCGGAGGTAGTTACCGCCGTTGGTATCGTTGCGCCAGAGGTGCACCGGCCCATTATTCTCCGTGATCAGCACGTCGAGATCCCCATCCTTGTCATAATCCCCATAGGCGGCGCCTCGAGCCACGAGCGGAAGTGACAGCACCCCGCCAGCCTCCCTAACCTCGTCAAACTTCCCGTCGCCCCGATTGAGGAAAAGCTGCGCGGGCTGGCGATACCGAATTCTATCGTTCTCTCCTGTCCGATCGGGATGGACGTGACCGTTCGCGATGAGCAGGTCAAGGTCCGAATCCAGGTCGACGTCGAAGAGAAATAGCCCGAACGTCAGCGACAGCAGGCTCGGAAATCCGATGCGCGATAGCGCGGATTGGTCGACGAACGATTCGCCTCCCACGTTCCTGTAGACACCCACCATCTCTTCCGAAAAATTACCAACGAAGAGCGTATATCGGCCGGTGCTGTCGACGACGCCCGCGTCGACCCCCATGCCGGCCCGCGCTTCGCCGTGCTCGCTGAACGCAAAGCCGCTCCGAAAGCCGATGTCGGTGAATGTTCCGTCGCCATTATTACGGAAAAGGAGGTCTCCTTCGCCGTCGTTGACGACGGCAAGGTCGGGCCAGCCGTCGAAATTGAAATCCAGTTCACTTACGCCGAGCGACTTCCCGAGGGTCGGCATGAATCCGGCCTCCTCCGTGCGATCCGTAAAGGTCCCGTCACCGTTATTGCGGTAGAATCGACTCTGCACACCTGTGTACACGGCTGGATGGCAGTAGAGCTTGACGGTACCGCCCTGCGGGCAGAAGATGTCCGTCTCGGGACTCCAGTCCACGTAGTTGGCGACGTAGAGGTCGACGTAACCATCCAGATCGGCATCAAAAAAGATGGCGGAGCTGCTCCACAGATCATTTCCCTGGATTCCTGCCTTCTGCGTGACCTCTTCGAAGCGCCCCCCGGTATTCTCGAACAACATATTTTCACCGAGATTCGTGATGAAGAGGTCTTCATCACCGTCGTTGTCGTAGTCTGCCGCAGCGAACCCGATGGTATAAGCGCGTACTCCGTGGAGTCCGGCCTCTCGCGTCACGTCTGAAAACGTGCCGTCTCGATTGTTGCGGTAGATCCAGACGGCTCGGGGATGGTCGAGGGTATCCGGACTCCAGATACCGCCGCCGAGGAGGAGTATGTCGAGCCAGCCGTCTCCGTCGTAGTCGATGAATCCGCCACCCGACCCCATCTGCTCGGGGTACCACTTTCGCCCTGCCGCGCCGTTGACGTGTTTGAAGTCGGCAAGGCCGGCTTCTTTGGTGACGGGGGTAAAAACGGGCAACTGGGCGTCGCTCCTGTCTGGAATCTGCGAGGTCGAACGCGAACACCCGACCATGCAGCAGGCAAGGACGACGCCCAGCAGGCCCTCCAGGTATGTACGACGGCTGTTGAGCCTATAGAGAAAATTGAATGCCGATATGCTGTAACTGGCCGAAGAGCCCGAAGTCGGTATAGGCATAATCCGCGCCGAAGCCAATCCCTCCAATCTCGTATTTAATACCGCCGCCGAGGCTGAGGCCCTGTTCCGAATCCTCGCTTCCGACGAAAGCCTGTCCCCAGCCACCACGGAGCGAAAGGACGTTCATCACGGTATACTCGGCTCCAAGCTTCAGGTGCTCGACAAAGTCACGCGGACGCTGGGCGTCGACCGAGAATTGGAACGCGTGCACGTTCGGATCCAGGCTCGTCAGGTCGATGAGGTCCATCGACATGCCGAGCTGGAACGTGAGCGGCAGCTCAAACCGTTCGCGCTCGTAGATCATCTCACGCGAGAAGTTCCGCGTGCTCATCGCGATCGTGAGACTCCGGAACCCTGTGTTGTAGAGCACGCCGAAGTCGACGGCGAGCGTATTGAGCGAATAGTCCCGAAATGTCCCACTCGTTCCGTCGCCTAGCGGTGTGCCGCCCTGCGAGACACGCGCTACGGCAAAAGACCCGAGATCCTGGAGCGCATACTTGACGTGCGCACCCACGGAGAACCGATCGCTGAATGACCGGGCGTACCCGAGTCCCAAACCTAGGGCGGTCGGACTGTAGGTCCCTAATTCGATGAACCCTTGTTCGTTATTCGCGCGAACGGTTTCGAAGAAATCTCCGTAGTCAACGTAGACGAGGGAGAGACCGACCACGCCGTATGCCCCTCCGACAGGCTGATATGCGGCGCTGGCGTAGTTATACCTGAAGTCGACAAGATGGTCGACGACGCCCGCGGCGACGTGGAAATCACCCTCCATTCGCGCCATCGACGCCGGGTTTTCGAAGAGCGACAGGGACGAGCCCACTGTCGATGAGGTGATTGCGCCACCCATGGCGGCGGAGCGCGCATTCACCGTAGTGGTGAGGAATTTGAATCCCGTCTGCCCCCGCTTTTCCGTAGCCACGGGCTCGTCGGGCCCCGGGATAAACGTTTGCGCCAGTGCCGATGGAACCATCAACAGACATAGCGCAACGAAGAACCAGGTTGTATAGTAACTCCTTTTCATGGTGTAGCCGCGTTGAATTTCGAAAGGGACAATTATGTTGAAGGGCCGAGAAGGGGTCGCCCGACTCGGGCGGCCCCTCTCCGGTAACCTTCCTACCGAATAACCGTAAACTTCCGGAAAACGCGTTCCCCTTCCGGCGTTTCGATCACGGCGATGTAGATCCCGCTCACGAGCAACTGACGTGAAGCAGTGGTGAGGTTCCACTTCTCGTCGCCACTCCCATCCGAATGCTCGATCGTCTGAATGAGCTCGCCGACTTCCGTATAGATCTTGATCGTGCACTCACCCGGAATGTTGAAGAACGCCACTTCGTCCTCCTTGGTAAATCGAAGCGACTGGTCGGAACCGAGGTTCACCGGGTTCGGAACGACGCGGGCCGCCTCGATTGCGCTGGGCGGACGTTTGAGGTTTGCGGCAGAATACGTCTGCGTATAGTAGCGACTGCTCCGCAACGGCACGCCGCCCGGCGTTCCGTTCATCCCGGTCGGGTCTACGGGTTGCGGGGCTCCAAGTGCCGCAAGGTAGTAGTAGTAGTCGACACCCCGAACGACGCCAGTGTCCTCGAACGACGTGGCGTTAGCCGCTAGCGCGGCCTGTTCGCAGCCCGGTCGATTACCGGCAACACACGTATACGGGAGCTCGTCCTCGGTCCGTCGTAACCGTAAACTCGGGTCCTCCAACGCCTCCAAAAGGCTCTGTCCCCCTGGGGGCTGCCGGACATTATCCCATGCCGGACTCCAATACGAGAAACGCGTCGTACGGTAGACTTCCCAACCGGTCCGCGCCGGCCCACCATCGAGCGGTTCCCATTCGAGTGCGATCCTGTCCGGCAGACCGCGGACGGAGAACGTCCGCGGCGCTTGCGGCGGCTGGGGAATCGGATACTGCGTGAGCTGGCCGGGAGGATTTCCGGTCCCGCCCATAGCCTTGACGACCTCACGCGCCGTGAAGAAAACCTTGAACAGCGAATCACGTGCGCTCATTGCCCACTGGTTCTTCGTCAAGGCTTCGATGCCGAGATCGTAGACGTCGTGGAACCGGTACTCGCCTCGCTGGATCACGCCGTCACCGTTGGCGTCGTACTCAATGATCAATTCGTTGTCTGCGCCCGAGAGCTTGTAGCGCCTGCCTACGTATAACTGCGCATCGAAGTCCAGGCCGGCAACAGCATGCACTTTGATGATCCGTACACTTTCGCCAAACTTCATGTTGTACGGACCAAATCCTTGCGTCGCCGAGAATCCGCCCTGACGGCCGAAGCTGGGGTCGTTCTTGGGAGCCCAGAATGCGCCCGTCGGCTCGATACGGTCGGCGTAGTGCGGCCACGAGCGAGACGGGGAAACGCCAGGCGTGCGCGTCTGGCGCTCACGTGTGAGGATACCGTCTTCATAGTATTCTCTTTCCGCCGCGCCGAGAGCCGTCAGCTTCTCGTCCATGTCCATGAACCCGAGCGTATGCGGCTGAACCAGCGGATTATAGGTCGGATCATCGACTGAATTCGGCGCATAGATCACCATATCGCCGTCCATGTGTCCGCCGGCGAGGCGGCCGACCGAGTCGCCCTGTGCGGCAGCACAGCACTGCTCGAGCAGCGGTGCGCCGAGGTTGTTCCAGCGCGTGAAACCCGGTTCGAAGCCTTTCCAGTTATACTGTGCGGTAAAGTCTACGGGATATTCGGCATGTCCGTCGCCGACGACGTCGAGCATGTTGTATTTACCCCACACCTGGCCGTTGTCGCCGACGCGAGCCGCCTGCTGCGTATCGCCGTTCCAGCGATGGATGTAGTAGAAGAAAGCGTCATTCAGCGTCTGGTTCGGCAGTTCAATGTCCGGATCGTCGTCCGTATTGCCAGTATTCGTAAACGTAAGGTCGAGAATATGATATTCGTCGTGGAAAGCGTTGCTAAAGGCATAGGCTCGTATCTTCGCGGTCACGCCAACGTGCATATTGGACGTCGCCTCGTACACACGGTCGGCTGGAAGGCTCGGATCGACTTCGGATACGACCGCGATCCTGTTGAATGACGCAATGCCATCGACGGTCACATCGGTGTCTTCCCACTTGCTGATGAGTTTATTCTCGACGGGAAAGGCGTAGTCAGCGCCCGGATCGCGGGGCCCGATCTTCGACGTCATATACTCATAGCGTACGCCGCTCGGGTCCGTCCAGTCCTTGACACCGACCCAGAAAGCCTCTGCCCGCGAATGATCTGAACGATTATGAATAGCGGGATAGTTCAGGGCGGCAGGACTCTCCCTGATCCCGAGAACCTCCGAATATTTGTCATGGAGGTCACCGATATCGAGCCAAGTGGTAAGAAACTGCGCTCTCGCATTTCCCGCACTCACGACGGTGAGCCCGACGAGGAGCGCAATACCAACGATATACTTGATGTAGACTGGCATCATAGTCTTCCCTGAAAGTGTCATAGATGGGTGCTAAGGGCGTTCATTCGGGCTTCCCCCCTTCCGCGGGCGCGCGATTCATGCGCCCGCGGATCGTCGCTGTTCTCAAGGGTCTACACTCTAGAAGCCAACTCGAATGCCAACCGTGATAAAGCGCGGGTTAAGGAAGGTGTTGAATCGGTGGTTCGGCATGTCGATGTATGCCTTATCGTCCAGCACCTTTTCGACCTCATTCTCGGGCACTGGCTCCCAACTGCTGCCAGTCCACCGGAAGAAATCATTGTGCTCCTCCGTCCACGCCCACTGACGCTCAAAGCCCTTCGCAGGTGCGGTCGGTAGCGCCGCGTACGATTCGATCGGCTGGAACTCGACGTCCCAATCTCGAACGTCGCCGGGCCTGTCGTCACCCGGAACCCAGCGATACGGCGCGGTACGGGTTTCCGGAAGCTGTTGGAAGAGGTCTTTCGGGAGGTGCAGCGAGCGCATGTAGTCCTCCTGATCGCGACCCTGGCCCAGGAGCCAGGCACCGTTAAAATTCAGTTGCTTGAGATTCAGCACATTGCTGGCGTCGGCAAAAAGCTGCAGCTCCGTACCTGCCGTTCTGATGTACTTGGTCAGGCGAAGGTCAAGATTCCAGTAGTCCTTGAACCGCACGTTGTTATTGATCTCGGGAATGGCGGCCCCACCCTGCCACGTGAACGTATCGCCCCGGCGCCACTCGCCGAGCAGGCTCAAATGGAAGTTTGCAA
>DATKEJ010000261.1:0-4536 GCA_035512315.1 Rhodothermales bacterium
TACCCGATGTAAGAGACTCGTACGGAGTACTCACCCGGACCGACCGTTATCTGAAACTCCCCGTTGATATCGGTCGCCGCTCCCGCCGAACTGCCGACGACGATCACGTTGACGCCGATCAGCGTTTCGTCGCTTCCGGAATCCGTTATCGTGCCGGCGATGGCGCTCTGTCCCAAGGCGGTCTGGGTAGAGAACAAACACGCGAGGGCTATTCCGACGACGGCTGCAGCGGTATGTCTCGGTAGCATCTTCATCGTCGTGGAAATCCGAGGCGTTCAAGAATGGCGTGAACGGCCTGCGCCGCCCCGTCAGGCGAGCCGTCTGCGCCGATGAACAGTGGTTCACCCGTTCGCTCGTCCGGGATTGGCAGCGCGAAGAGTGCGATCCGGTTGTCTTCGCTAATCGACGCGATGACCGACGACCCCGTCCACATGCCGGTGCCTCCGGCAAAAGGCTGCGTCTGGTACTCCGCAGTATAAATCGGAATGTCCGTTCCCTGCGCTATGTAGGGGAGCGTGCCGATTATTAGTCGAGTCGGCGATAACGTGGGGAGTTCGACAACGCCGGTCGATGCGATCCTGCCGCTTGTCGTAAGGCGGAGCGACGGGCGAAGTGAGTCGGGGAAAGATATGAACCCCGAAAGCGGAAGAACCACGATGCCGGCATTGCTTTCAATCTCCTCCTCATTCGTTGGATTGGTTACCGGGGAATGCACGAGAATCGTTCCGCCGCCCTCGAAGAACTGATCCATCACCGAAGCGGCGAAAGGAAAGTTGTTTGATCTCGGTGCGGACGTAGTTGCTGTTGCGACCCAGTAAATGTGACTGTATGTAGCAAGGAAAGCGCGCAGAACCGGATCGGCTATCGACGGCATGTTGTCGCCGCGTGACAAGACGCCGGTGTTTCCGGAGAAGATCGGCTCAGAGACGTCCCAGATATCGATAGGAATACCCTCCGGGAGATACGAGCTAAGGACATCGAAGTGGTATGCCTCGACTATGGGTGCAGCCAGCTTCCTATAGTCGTTGACCAGCAGGATATCACCTCGGGGCTCCCAGACGTACATCGGGTGCTCGAGCCTGGTGCTCGCGGCGTCCGTTTTGTCGACGGCACGGATGTAGAAAACGTTGTCCTCGTCAAGTCGCAGCCCCGGCACGTAGATGTCGGTGCCCAGGAAGTTCCTGCCCAGGTGCACGCGCGCCGAAACGATGTTTCCAACCCGATCGGGCCCGTCCAGGTCTCCGACGAATGACGCGAACTCCGTTTCCGGCGGCAGGGCGACAAAGTTGGTCGTGTCGTTAAAGCTGACTTCGATACGATCGATATTCTGCGTGCCTTCCGGATCGTCTGCGACCCAGCTGAAGGCGATGATCGGAAACGTGTTCTGCGGCGGCAGTTCGAACGCGTTGAACTTTATCGTGGGAGGTGAATTGACGATCGGAAATACGGTCCGGGCCGGGGTTGGGTCCTTCAGACCGTGGTTGTCGATGGCCCGCACCTCAAAGACCACGTTGGCCGTGCTGGCTCCCTCATCTATAGGGAGAAGCACGAGAGTATCGAGGCTGGCCGTCCGGCTCCATTCGTCTTCGGGCCCGATGGTGCCCTCTCTTTCGGCTGAGTAGAACCGGATTTCGAAGAATGGGACGAAGCCGTCCGAGTCCGTCCCACTCCACGAGACCTCGACGGTACTCGTCAGCCGGCGGTCGCCAAGATTCTCGACGAGGGAAGCATCGCGAATGCTGAGCTCGGTATTGGGGGGTGTGTTTTCGAACCGTTCACCGGAAATGTCGCTGTCACAGCCGACGAGGCTGAGAGAGACGAGTGTCACACCCAAACCGATTGCAAGCGGTCGCAAGGGACAGTCCGAGAATTTTGGAAATCACATGAGAAATGGGGGTGACCCGGAGGCCACCCCCATTCTCGCAGCAACTGGTTGCTACCGAAGCAGCAACATCTTGTTCGTCATCACCTGATCACCGGCCGTCATGCGATACAGGTAAGCGCCGCTGGGCAGATTACCCGCATCGAACGCGGTCTGATAACTGCCTGCGCTCAACGTTTCATTGACGAGCGTCGTGACAAGACGACCGGTCACGTCGAAGACATCGAGCCGCACAAGGCCCGGAGTTGCGACGTCGAACTGGATCGTCGTGGTCGGATTGAACGGATTCGGGTAGTTTTGCCGGAGGCTGAACTGAGCCGGGACGCCAACTCCTGTCGGTTCGACGGCGGTGTTCGTAAGCTCACCGACGTCTTCGGCATCCTCAGGCACCAGCTTGTAGGTTCCGAACGAGAACCACCAGATACCCCTCATGTAGGCGTACTTCTCGCCAGGCTGGAACAACGAGTTGTCGTCCGGGAAAGAAGCCGAGGCTCCATCCCCGAGCACCGCTTCGTCGGCCGTGCCGTTCGTGTATCGCCACTCACCGAACGACAAGTTAGCAAGGACAAGCACGTCGTTGAACTGGATGAGCATCCCTTCGTGGGCTTCCGCCTGGCCACTCGACGCCAGCAACGCAGTGTCAACCTCCTTGTAAGGAAGCTGGTCTGCGGTCGTTCCGGCCGTCTTCTCGTACTCGATGTCTCTGAGTTCAGTGACGTCGAACTGCTCGACAATCGTTCCCGACGTGATATGGATCTCGTCGCCCGTCGCGAGATCGGCCAACAGGGCCTCAGTTGCGGTGACGATTATGCCTGACCAGGGCGCCAGCGTTGAGTCATCCTGAATCGAGATGAAGCCGGATACGGCCGGATCACTTTGAACGATTGCGGTGATGTCCAGCGCGCCGGAGGCGTTCCGGAACGGGCTTGCGCCCGGGCCGCCGTCGGCCGTTTCCTGGATTTCAGCGATCGTGTTGATTCCGTCCGCATCGAGCACCCGATACGTCTGTCTCGAGGACTCCGTAACCGCTCCGGTGTTGTCTTCGGCGGCAATCGAGTATGTAACGAAAGTGCCCTCAGCTTGGGCTGGGATCGTGCCGGTCCAAGTGGTGCCTTCCGTATTCACCATCGCAACGTCTACGGATCCGCCGCCGATTTCGTACGTGAGGGTTACCGCCACGGCCGCCCGCAGCGGGTCGAACGTGACGTCTGATACGACCTCAAAGGCGTCGGCGCTCGTCAGGAACGTCTCCGGCCGATTCAAAGCTCCGACTTGCGGCGGCGATTCCTTAACGAGCAGGTCGGCGTCGCTCCAGGGCACGAGGCTCAGCATCCCATCGCCGGGCGTTGCGAGCCCGTACGGATCATTACCCGGCTGATGCACCACGGTGCCGCAGACCCGCAAGGAGGCGCCGATCGGCGGCGGGACGAAGTTGTTCGCTCTTACGTTGAAAGGCGCCAGGTAGGCATTCCTTCGGTCGTTTCGGTAGCGAATCGACATGTCGTAGGTCGTGACCGCCGTTTCGCCCCCGTCGGACGTCAGGGCCCAATCCTCGCGGCTCCCGGTCACGGTCCGGCGGAACAGCGTCGTATTGTCGACGCAGACCAACGAGCCGTTGAGCGCGTTGTAGTTCGCCCAGTTCGCCTGGTACGTACCGTCGCCGAACCCCTGGTTGAAGTCGGCAGTCGTGAAGGTATCAGGCACGATGATGTTGTCGCTCAGGCCTAAGTCAGTGTAGTGGCCGAGCACGACGATCGTCGTCGTAGGCGAGAACTGCATCGAGTTCGCGAACGGAGTGAGGAGACCGGTTATTTCGATCACGTCTCCAGGGATAAGGTCGAGCGTTCCGTTCTGCTCGTAGGCTCCGTCGACGAGTTGGATACCCATCGCCTCATTGCCCATATCGTCAGCAGCAGGGTCGCGAATGTAGATGTGGACGCGATCAGGACCGCCCCGGTCCGCGTTCCATGTGGCGAGTCCCGAGTTGAGCGGGTCGGTCAACACCACACCGCGAATTGTGTACTCATTCTCGCGGTCGAGGTGGGCCGTCAACAGGGAGTCCATGACGTCCTGCGTTAAGCCCTGGCCGGCCGCGATAAGCGCCTGGATGTTCTCGTCGGGCACTCGGATCAGCTCCCTGATGGTCGTGATGCCGCCGCTACCCGCATTGACCGTCACATAATTGACCATCGCGGAATCGGCGCCGACGATGTTACTGCCCCCGGTCGCAAACCAGTCGCCCTTCGTGGGATGGTATGACTCTTTCGTGACCACGATGCCGACGGGGAAGGTGCCGCCCGTGCCGCCGGCCGTGAACTCGACAGTTGTCTCCATCAAAAGCGTGTCACCGTGAGCAAATGCGGCATCCGAAATCAGGCCGACCCATTTCATTCCGTCTGGAGCGGGATATACACCTACCGCAGCCGAGTCCGCCCAATCGGAGTTCTCCTCGAGTGCGCCGGCGCCGACTGCACCATTGATATCGTTCGCGTCGAACGTTCCGGAAACGAATGTCCAGTCGTCAGGAACGAGCACCATTTGCACGCCGCGCGCTGCATTCACGTCCGCAACGTCCTCCTGGACGACGATTGTGATAGATACTGCACCACCCGCGTCGACATTCTCGGTAATCTGAATGTCGATTATCAGGCAGG
>DATKEJ010000262.1:0-5875 GCA_035512315.1 Rhodothermales bacterium
GCGACTTGAACCAGGTGATGACGCTTCGCGGAATTGAGCACAAGCTACACAACACCGGCGTTCGTGGCGTCGCCTGACCGAGACGAGGTGTAACCTATGTTCCCGGTCTGATCTGTCACCTATGTTCCCGGCCGGACGGTGGAGTTGGGCCGCACCAACTAGACAACAAAACCGGTCCACTGGTTTTGACGATCAAAACGAAGGTACCCGCCTTGTTGATTCGGGACCATGTAAGCGATCCATTGGTTTGACCGATCGAATAGGTTGTACCCGCCGGCCGGTGTGCGCACCGCGTAACCAACGAAATTCGCGTCGTTGTCGAAGAGCAACATGACGGTGTCGTTGGCGCGGACAAAATAGCCTTCTGAGGAGCCTCTCCGATCGAAAACGTACGGACCATCGTAGGTGTAGTTGTGACGAGGATTGAGTGTTGTGTTGTACTGCGGATTCAGCGTCGTGTTGTACGCAGGGTTTAAGGTCGTGTTGTACGTCGGATTCAACGTCGTGTTGTAAACGGGATTGATCGTGGTGTTGTAGATTGGGTTGATCGTGGTGTTGTAGACCGGATTTAGCGTTGTGTTGTAGTTCGGGTTGAGCGATGTGTTGTGCGACGGGTTTATGGCTGTATTGAAGTTGGGATTGATCGTCGTATTCGTGACGGGATTCTTCAGCACGCCTGGCGTGGCGCCGCGATCATGATCTACCGTCAAATCTAACAGAAGCGCATACTCACCAGACTCGTCTTTCCCGATCGAGAAAAACACGCGAACCGCGTTCGAACGTAACGCGTAAACGCCGCTAGCCCCAACAAGCTGCTTCGCGATCGCCCGCTGAACGATGTTCGTAGCATCAGGTGCGGCCTGAATGTCGCGCACGATCCTCTGCACCTGCGCAACGAGATTCGGTGAAGTGGCGGCCGCCTTCAGCTTTTCAGCGAATTCTGGTGCGACTACGAATCTCATTTCAGCACATCCCGCATTTCGTCCATTGCCTTCTTGAACTCTCCTCCTTGGCCGCTTCTGATCAGCTCTTGATAGCGGGCTGCCATTTCTGGCAGGCAGCGGCTGCGAAGGTAAGCGACGCAGTATTCGGATTCAGCGAACTTTAGGACATCGCGATCTGTCTCATAGACGAGCCGCGTGAAGATGACCTGAGCGACGGTGAGGATCGCAAGCGCGTAGAGCGAAAATGTCCGATGAACGGTGCGCCAATCAAGCCCTTGCGCGGTCGTGATCTCCGTCACTAACGTTCCTGAGAACACACCGATCGCAGCGGCAAGAAGGGTCGGCACTAGCGCCTTAATAGTCGGTGAATCCAGCAATCGGCGCTTCAGATTGTCGATCCGCATGTGTGACGGGCTCACATTTTATCTTCCGTCATTCGTGTCGGCCCAACGGTTTGCCGCTCAGCCGCGGCAACCGCACGCGATAGAATAGCAGCCTACGACAGCGGTGGCGCGGTTGCCGTCGGCTGCAGCGGCCGAGTTAGCCGGCATTGGGGAACTCGATCCTCATCGCGGGAAGCAGACCGCGGATTTCCGTTGCGCGAAGCCATCCTTCGTGACCCTCCGTGATGACCGCAACAACGCCGCCACCAACCGACAGCACCGGGCCTCCGGAGTGACCACCTTCACCCCAATCTGAGTTGAAGCGGAGGAGCCACTCAACTCCGTCGTCCCTCTCCCGGGCAGGCTCGCATTCGTATGCGTTGATCTCGACGACGTTCACGACATACCGGTTCGAAACCTTGTCGCTGCGAGTCGGGGCGTAGCCCCAGTACCGGAGACCATGTTTTCCGTTCAGTCGCTGGTCGCTCGGGTAGAGAGGGACGGTGCAGCCGGGAGTGTCGATCCTAAGAACCGCGAGATCCAACGACGGATGAACGAATGCTACTTCGGCCTTTGGATACGAGGGACCATTCTGCATGAGCACGAGGTTCGCTCTCACGCTGTTGTCGCGATCAACGACAACGTGCTTCGCGGTTACGAACAGCTCCCTCTGCAGGAAATAGAAGCCAGTGCCAAGAGGTCGTCCCACGTCTTGGTCCACGACGATCGACACCGCTGTCGGATCAATGTCTTTCGGGAAGACTGTGGGCGGGATCGGGATCGGATTGTCGGGAGTCGATCTCATGCCGGCTAACGTCCTGGCGTTCACCTGCGGCGCGCGAGGCGCGCTGTCAGGTGCAACGCCGTGTTAGGCAGCGCAGGTCCATAGCTTGGAGTCACCGGCCGCCTGATTTGGGCAAGACAGTCTCCTGGCCTCCGCCCCCGATCGAGATGATCGCGTCTACCACTCCCGCCGAATCTCGCCGAAAACGCATGATCGAGCCACTGGCAGGGATGTAGTAGCGCCGCCCTTCAATTGCGTAGAACTCGTTGTCACCCCGGAAGAGCTGGCCATCAACCAGCGTGATCTCCGCTGGTCCGTACGAGCCTACGAGAGATGCGGGCTCCTCGAACGGCGCTGCTACGGGTGGAGGAAGGGGGATAGCACCGGACGGTTGCCCAAGCAGGGCATTCTGTATCTGCTCTCGTATCTGCCAGTTGGCCGCCGACTGGAGGTTACTGAGGAAGACGAAAGTCAGATTCCCCGACGGCAGTGCATCTACGGAGGTTTCGTATCCATTTGTCCTGCCCGTCCAGCTATGCCAAATCGTCGGGTCGCCGCCAAAAGCCTCCTCCGGAAGATCGCTACCGAAGACGCCGGCCCGAATGGCCTGGACGAAATGCAACAGGTCCTCCGCTGTCGCGTAGACGGATCCGGCCCCCGTGAGGAAGCGAAGGTCCTTGTACGGTGTGCCCTTAACGACGACCTGCCGACCATCGCCGCCCAACCGATACGGCATCGCTCTCCGTGGCATCAAACCCTGGCCCGTCTCGCTGATCGCCGCAGTCATTCTGGCTGGACGGAAGACGCGCTCTGCCAAGACCGACTCGAAAGGCTTGTCCTCGATGACCTCAATCACACGTGCCAGGCATGTATAACCTGCGCTGCTGTAAAGCCTCTGCGTTCCAGGCTCGAACAGCAGGCCCTTTGCCCGGACGCGCTCCACGATGTTCGAAGGGGACAGCACTTGGGTCTCTTCGATCGCATCCGTCACGCGATGTGGCACTCCCGCCCGGTGCGCCAGCAAGTGACGCACTGTAGGTTTGCCTCCGCGCGGCCCCCTCGGAAAACCGGGCAGGTACCGCTCCACAGGTGCATCCAAATCGACCCGACCGGCTGTTGCAAGGACGTGAACGAGCGTCTCTGTCATCGGTTTTGTGATCGAGGCGCTGCCAAACCGCGTCGAGGGTGAGTTGGGTACACGAAGCTCCCAGTTGGCGAAGCCATATGCTCGCTGAAAGAGAATCTGGTTTCCCCTGGCGACAAGGATGATCCCGCTGAGGAACTCGGCCTCCGCCTGCGGGGCAACGAGCGTCTCGATCTGATTCGAAGCGGAGGCCAGGGCCCGGTCAGTCGCTACCTGCTGAGCCGCAGACGAGGAAGCGATCAAGACGAGTGGCACCGACAGTGCCACGTTGCCAATCGTCTGTTGAATCCTCATTGGTTCTCCATCGACGTGAGTTCGACTGCTGCCTAACGACACTGCGTTTCAGCGGCAGCGCCCACACGACATCGTAACGCACCGCGAGACTCAGACGCGGGCGCTGTCCGCTGCTAACGCTAGTGTTAGCCGCCTCTTGGTACTCAGAGCAGGTGCGTCCGCCAAGCCGCTCGGAGGTAAGTAGTGGTGTCCCGCCACGCGGCCAATCCGATCTTCCCGGGCTCTTCAAAATCGCTCAGGGAAACAGAACTTGTTACTTTCCTCCAATCCGCATACGTCGCGAGGGCTCTCGGCGTCGGTAGCTTGCCGCCAACAGCCGGTGGCACCCGACCATGGAGTAGCTTGTTGCGGTAATCGCGAATCCACTGGAGGGGAGGCTTCTCGCTTTTCTGCCATTCTCGCCGGGCCTGTTGCCCAGTGTTCTTACCAGGCGTTTCGAGCCAAAGGTCGTACACACCGCGCTTGCGATGACGCTCGAGAAGTTCGAAAGCATTGTCCTGCGCTGCGACTAGGAAGGCCAATGCGATCGTTAGCCCGTACTCGTCGGGCACGGATTTGATGGCAGAGTAGTACGCGCGTCTCAGGTTGCGGAGCAACGTGTAGTGTAGCTGCGCGATGGCGATGTCTTCTACACCGAACGGCGCAACCAGGGCGGAGTCGGGCTTGAGGTGAATACCGGTCGGACGTTCAGTCAGAGGAACAACCGATTTCAGCCAGAACTGCTCGTACTCGGGGAACTCCGATTGAATGAATTCGCTCCAAGCCTGTTTCTCTTCATCGTCACCATCAATCGCGAGACGAAACGACATACGCACCTAGTCGGCCGTGCCTCGCTGCTGCACACAGCCTTTCTCGATCAAGTCGTAAGCACTGTCGAGGATCACTTCGTTCCAGTTCTCGCCGAATCGATCCATATCCAGTCCGGCTCGTTGGATGTTTCCCCAGAGTGCCCGGCACTCGCTGCTCTGTAGGAGATTGCTCGGCTCCGCGATCACTGCCATCTCGGTGACACGAGCATATCTGACACCAGAACCGTGGCAGGAGAGCAGGGAAGCGACTGCAAGCAGAAACAATAGCTTCCTCATTGTCACCTCATTTGCCTCAGCACAAGGCGGCTAACGTATCTCACGCTCAGCTGCGCGGCCCGTTCCGCGTGCCGAAGCCGTGACTGTTCAAGTTTACGCTGCTCCAGGCAGCTCGGCTGCCGGGCCGAAGCCGGGCCGCGACAGCTGCTGCGTGGGTTCAGACCGGGGACATAGGTAACAGAACAGACCGGGAACATAGGTAACACTTTTCCGACACATCGTCCGAGGAGAGTGCAATGCCGTGGAAGGAGACCGGTCGCGTGCTGGAACGGACCCGCTTTATCGATGACTATCTCACGGGTTGCTTTACGATCTCGGAGCTGGCTTCACGCTACGGCGTAAGCCGAAAAACGCTCTACAAATGGCTCGCTCGCCATGATGCCGAGGGACTGGTCGGTCTTGCCGATCGCTCGCGAGCTCCGATCGAGAGTCCTCAGCGCACACCTGTTGACGTCGTCGACGAGATCGTCGCTTTCAAGCATCGCTTCCCATTCATGGGACCGAAGAAAATCATTTCGCGACTCCAGGAGCTGAAGCCCGAGATCGACTGGCCGGCGGCGAGCACGGCTCACGAGATTCTTCGGCGGGAGGGCCTTGTCGACCATCGCCATTCGCCGCCGTCCGCCTGTGCACCCCGTTCGATTGCGGATGAAAGCTGAAGCGCCGAATGATGTAATGACCATCGACTTCAAAGGTCACTTCCGACTCGGCAACCGAACCTACTGCTATCCCCTCACGATCGTCGACGGCTTCAGCAGGTACATCCTCGCCTGTGACGCGCTGAGCTCCAACGAAGATGCGCCGACACGACGCGTTTTCGAGCGCGTCTTCCGAACCCACGGACTTCCTCAGCGGATCCTCTCCGATAACGGCAGCCCATTCGCGCCGCCCGGGCTTGCCAGACTCTCACGGCTGTCGCTGTGGTGGGTGCGGCTCGGTATCGGCATCGAGCGAATCGTTCCTGGACGTCCCGAACAGAACGGCGCTCACGAACGCATGCACCGAACTCTGAAAGAGCAGACCACCCGCCCGCCAGCCTTCGATCATCGCGGTCAGCAGCGCGTGTTTGATCGCTTCCGACGCGAGTACAACGAGGAGAGACCTCACGAAGCACTCGATCAGCGACGCCCCTCAACGATCTACAGCGCTTCGGGTCGATCCTATCCAACGCGGCTGCCTGCCATCGAGTATCCAGGTCACTACGAAACCCGAACTGTGAGCCACAACGGAATGATGCGATG
>DATKEJ010000263.1:0-3792 GCA_035512315.1 Rhodothermales bacterium
CATGAAGCACGGCGACGTCGTCATCGCGGCGATCACGAGCTGCACGAACACGAGCAATCCTTCGGTGATGATCGGCGCCGGACTCGTTGCAAAGAAGGCCGTCGAGCGCGGACTCACCGTGCCGCCTTATGTCAAGACGAGTCTTGCTCCCGGCTCCCGCGTGGTGACCGAGTATCTGCGCGATGCAGGACTCCTTCCATACCTCGATCAGCTTGGATTCAATTTGGTGGGATACGGATGCACGACGTGTATCGGCAATTCAGGTCCGCTGCCCGAGCCGGTGGCCAAGGCTGTAAAAGACGGCGATCTGGTGGTGGCGGGCGTGCTCTCAGGCAATAGGAACTTTGAGGGTCGGATTCATTCTCTGGTCAAAGCGAACTTCCTGGCATCGCCGCCGCTGGTTGTGGCGTTTGCGCTGGCCGGCACGGTCGATATCGATCTCCAGGTCGACCCGATCGACGATGATGAGTTCGGCAATCCGGTTCACTTGAAGGATATCTGGCCGACGACGGAAGAAATCACCGAAGCGATCAAGCAGGTGATCACGCCGGAACTGTTCAGGGAGCAGTACGAAGGCATCGAACAGTCGAACGAGGAGTGGAATCAGATCCGGATTCCGGAAGGGGCGATTTACGACTGGAGTCCGGAGTCGACCTACATCCAGGAGCCGCCTTTCTTCTTCGATCTGACGCCTGAAGTGCCTGCTGTCGAGCCCATCCAGGGCGCGCGGGTGCTGGTCAAGGTCGGCAACTCCGTCACCACGGACCATATTTCGCCTGCCGGCGCGATTCCGGCCGACGGTCCTGCCGGGAGTTACCTGCAGGAGCACGACGTCGCCATCCGCGATTTCAACTCGTTTGGGTCGCGTCGCGGCAACCACGAAGTCATGATGCGCGGGACGTTCGCGAACATCCGGCTGCGCAATCAGATCGCGCCGGGGACGGAGGGAGGATGGTCGATGTATTTTCCGACCGGCGAGGTCATGTCGATCTACGACGCGGCGATGAAGTACCAGGAAGACGGGACGCCGCTGGTGGTCCTCACCGGGCGCGAATACGGGACCGGCTCGAGCCGCGACTGGGCGGCTAAGGGTACGCAGCTGCTGGGTGTTCGCGCCGTGATCGCCGAGAGCTACGAGCGGATCCATCGCTCCAATCTCGTCGGGATGGGCGTCCTTCCGCTCCAATACAAGGAAGGCGATACTGCCGATTCACTCGGTCTGGACGGATCGGAGAAATTCGACATCCCGCTTCCGCTTGATCTCAAGCCGGGAATCGACGTCACGGTTACGGCAACCAAATCGGACGGCAAGAAGATCACGTTCACTGCCAAAAGCCGCCTGGATACCCCGGTCGAGGTAGAGTACTACCAGCACGGGGGGATTTTGAATTTCGTGCTGAGGGAGTTTTTGAGCTCGTCGCAGGTCGAGGTGTGACAGACGTACCGTCATCCCCGCGAAGGCGGGGATCCAGGCAACGGGCATTGCTAATTGCTGATTGCTAATTTTTCTCTCACAAAGGCACCAAGGCACCAAGGCACAAAGGTGCGGGGACATGAATACCGAACCTCGAACTCCGAACGATGACCACCTGAGCGAAGCGAGGGCGTCAAAACCTCACCGCCACCGTTCCGACCATGCCCCCACTCACCGGATCGGGAGCGACGTGAGCTGACACATCAGCCCCTCCTGAATTCCTGGCCCGCAGCATCGCTGTGACGCCGGAAATCACCCGGTTCGCCACCAGTCCACCGATCAGCCACGACGCTCGGCGCCCCATACCGTCGGCGTCTTCGCGGAGTTCGCGGTAATCGAGCCGGTCTGCTTCCGATTCCCAGTCCCAGTAGTTGGCCGGATCTTCAGCACTCTCGATGCGATCCCACTGGCGAGTACGCAGCAGGACGTCCTTGAATTCGTTCGACGAGTTGTAAGAGCCGAGCGACAGGAAAAACGCCCGGGTCTTGCCGGTCATCTCCGCCCCGGCCTGCGAGGCCGCCAAGGTCCGGTAGCTCTTCTCCAGGTCATCTTCGCGCCATCTGGCGGCGAGGAGATTCACGAGGATTCCGACGTCGGCGGCAAGGAAGAAGCTCCCGGATTTTCCCCAATGACCTCCATTGGCGTATCGGTGTCCGAGTCCCGGAACGAGCAGGCTAAGTGCAAGGGCCTTGCCGGGCGATCTGGATGGCGTGTGGGTGGCGTCCATTTGGCCCAGAGAGGGCGACGGGACCAGCAATCCCGAAGCGATCAGAACCAAAAACAGGATGCGGGTTAACACGGAGACGTTGAATGTTATGGCTGGAACCGCGCGAAGAAACGACATGCCGCCGCTGAAGATCCATCATGCACACGGTTGGGACCTGACGCCGAAGGAGGCTTGCGAGATTCAGGAACGCCTGGCGCCTCTGGTGGACGAAGAGCCGCTCGATGGTCCGATCAGGCATGTCGCCGGAGTGGACGTCGGCGTGCGGGAGGGGTGCGTCCGGGCGGCTGTTTCTGTGCTGTCGTGTCCCGACCTGGTCGTTGTCGACCATGCGGTTTGGGACGGCCCGGTCACGTTTCCCTACGTACCCGGACTGCTGAGCTTCCGGGAGATACCCTCTCTATTTAAAGCATTGGAACAGTTGGAGATATGGCCTGACCTGATCATCGCGGATGGGCAGGGCTATGCGCACCCGCGCCGGTTCGGGCTCGCGTGTCATCTCGGCGTGCTCCTCGATATGCCGGTTTTCGGCGTCGCCAAGTCGCGATTGATTGGGATCCATGAGGAGCCCGCACCGCAGAAGCGCGCTTCGGTCCCGCTTCTTTCACCGGACGGAAGGGAGACGATCGGCGCGGTCCTTCGCACAAGGGACAATGTGAAACCTGTTTACGTGAGTATCGGACACAAGGTCACGCTCGAAGATGCCGTCGAGATGACGCTCAGGCTGACGACCAGATATCGGCTGCCGGAAACGACGAGGGCAGCGCATCGGCTAAGCAATTCAGAAATCAGAAATCAGAAAGCAGAATTGGGTGGGCCTGGGGAGGGTAGTTAAGAGCGAGGAAGATCAAGCGCGGGCTTAAAAGAACGGGGACGATAGGGATGATCGGGGCTTGGGGGGCGATTGTGTCGGTCGCTATCATCACGCAGTACTGGGGAGGGTCTGACGAACCGATGAAGGTCTCGACCGGGGTGATCTCATGGCCCGTGAAATAGGACATTGCCCCGACGGGTTTTGTACGCTCGTGGTGCATCACCTCGTGCTTGGACCAATACTCAGTGAGTGGCGGCTCAGGATCCACCCGATTTGACTTTACCCCCCGTCATAACCTTACATTGTCGTTGCGGTGGCCAACCGGGCAAGGGTAGCCTGCTACGGCAGAGGGACCTTTGGCAGAAGCAACCCCCGGGACGTGAAACCGAGAGAGGAGGCTAGACTCTCTCGCTCATTTGGCCGCCCATCAGAGTGTCATGGAGGATAAGCTCCATCTGTGACACCGGGGGGCGCGGAAGAATTCGCACGAGGTTTTCCGCGTCCCCTCCCTTATCGCTTCGCGATGCAGGTTCCAAGTTCCAGGTTCCGGGTTCTCCCGTCATCCCCGACTCGATCCGGGATCCAGACTGAAACGCTGAACGCTAAAAACGCTAAACGCTAAAGACCTTGCGGGCCATGCCCCCGAGCCAGCGAGCGATGCTAATTGATCATTTCTGATTCCTCGAGGCACGAATGGTTGGCTTGGGAATCGGCACCATTTTGCGTTTTGCGTTTTCGATTTTGAATTGTTTCTGGATCCCGGATCAAGTCCGGGATGAC
>DATKEJ010000264.1:0-2847 GCA_035512315.1 Rhodothermales bacterium
CATCAAGCAAGCTGCCGACCTCCTCGGGGAGTTTACCGATGGCAAGCAGTTTACGGATTATGAGAAGAACTCAATGCTGCGCGCCGCCGTGGAGCGGAAATTCGAGATCATCGGCGAGGCGCTTTCAAAGCTTTCCAAAACCGATTCGGCGATAGCCTCCCGCATCGGCGAATACGCGAGAATCATCGCATTTCGATCTGCACACCCGGAGCTCGCATGAAACACCCGGCGGATACTGGCATAACGAGCTAAACCGTCAGGGTTCAGCAATTCAAAATGTCCCGGTTCAAATTCATTTTGTCTTGGTGTCAATCGTGCTGGGTCTGGCGCCCACGAGACTACTGGATGGTTTAAGCTGCGTGCTGAAAAACCAGGTCAGGCGACAGGGTATTGTCTCGCTCATCTGGGCTTCACCGATGCTGTTGTGTTCTTGCTTGTAGTCGTTTGGTGGGCTCTATTTCGTTAGGAGAACGAAACAGCATGGAACTTCGCAAAAATACCTTGAGATTGTTATTCATATGGCCATTTTTTATGCGTTGGCTGCCACACTTTACCCGGCCCGTGAGACGGATGTGCCTGGCTTCGACGAGATCAGGGCGGGGTTCTACGTAGAATTTCAGGGTGAAGTCGTACTGTTCCATGTCGATGCCTTCGATCAGTCTTACTGACCGCCTTGCGCCGTGCGGTTGTCGACGAATCTTCTATGCTGCTGGACCCTCTTGAAAGGCGGCCGGTGTGGCCGAATGATAGTATTCCGGGACCGCCGTGGCTGGTGGCCCCAATGAAAGGCAGCAACCAGATTGGCTTTCGACTCGGCGATTGGCAGGCCTACCCTCTCAGGAATGTGCTGGTTGGCCCGCGAGGCGAAATCCACGTCGAGCCGAAAGCGATGCAAGTGCTCGAGCGCCTGGCTGAAAATGCCGGCGAGGTTGTCGAGCGTGACTCGTTGCTCGAAGAGCTGTGGGGCGGCCGGGCGATGTCCGATGAACCGCTCACTCGCTGCATCGCCACCCTAAGGCGGGTACTGGATGATTCGGCGAGGGACCCGCGGTACATACAAACGATTCCGAAGCGCGGCTACCGGATCGTCTGCTCCGTAGAACCGCTGGAGCAGGCAACCGACGAGGAGCAGCCGCCGTCATCGGACAGGCCAACTTCGCGCCGGGCTTTCCATGCCGCGGTTATCACGCTGGCCCTGGTCGCCACCGCGTATCTTGGTTATTCCTTCCTGGCCGATGAGAGCGCCGAACCACCGAACTTGACAGCCGAAGGGCCGCTTCCGGGCCAGCCACCCGAGCATTCCATCGCCGTCCTGCCTTTCGTCAACCTGAGTCCGGATGCCGAAAACGAATATCTTTCGGATGGGCTGGCAGCGGAGCTGTTGAACCTCCTGACCCGCCTACCGGATCTCAAAGTCGCGGCACGCACTTCAGCGTTCGCGTTCAAAGGCAGGGATATCGACGCAACGGAGATCGCGCGGCAGCTGCGCGTCGCCTACATACTATCCGGCAGCGTCAGGCAATCGGGTGATCGACTGAGGATCTCGGCGCAACTCATCGATGCGCGGGACGGCTATCACGTCTGGTCCGATATCTGGGAACGACAGCTGACGGACATATTCGAGATACAGGACGAAATCGCCGTCGCCGTTGCCGATTCGCTGCGGCTGAACCTGCTGGGCGACGTGCCGACGACGACGCGCGCCGATCCCGAGGCCTATGCGCTCTTTCTTAAGAGCGAGCAAGTTGCCAACGAGAAACGGGAGCCGGCCATCGGAGAGGAGGAGCCAGACCGATTCAACCGGGCGATTTCGCTATTGACACACGCACTCGCCATCGATCCCGACTACGCACCGGCATGGGGCCTGCTCGCCGGCATGCAGCTGAGCCTGGCGGAATGGGCGAAAGCCGATCGCGCAGAAGCCTACGCGCGCGCCAAGGCGTCTGCCGACCGCGCTTTCAGTCTCGATCCAAACGAGACTCGTGCCCTCAATGCACTGGGCGGAATCGACGATCTGTGGACCTGGGATTCCGCGTCGGCGGCAGGATGGTACAGGAAATCGCTACAGGTCAATCCGCGGTCTACGGGCGCACTCAACAGTATCTATGTTCTGTTCGAGAAAGTCGGTCTGGACGGGCATTCTTTCGTACGCGCGGCGCACGATATCGATCCGCTCCACCTGGGGCGCTCGCTGAATCTGGCGCTGTCGTACAAGACCTCCGGAAGAGACCACGAGGCAAGACAGCAACTCGAGATGGTGAGGCAGACGGGTCCGAATGCCGTCAGGCTTCGTGCCTTCGAGGCGCTATTCGCGTACCTCGACGGTGACTTCGAAGCGGCGGAACAATTTGCCGATGGGGTCAATCCGCCGATTCGGGCGTGCGCACTGCATGGGCTCGGGCGATTCGAAGATGCGCGGGCGGTGCTCGAAGAAGAGATCCGTAGTTTGGATACACCGAATGCATGGGCCGTGGCGAACATCTATGCATGCTGGAACGACACCGACAATGCATTTGACTGGCTCGAGCGCGCCTACGAGGAACACGATCCCTTCCTGAGGCATCTTCGCCACCCGATGCTGAAAAACCTCCGCGACGATCCGAGGTGGGAAGACCTCGCACGAAGAGTCGGCGTCTCGGACGAAGATGCCGAGAAGGTGCGACGAATCCTGGGCGACATCACGCTGGACGAAGAAGCCGTTTGACGGCGGGCTCCGAAGCGGAGCGGTCGCATACCGCTCCGGCTTCAGTCGATCGTCTCGACCTCCGCACCATTCACCGACGCGAAGGAAGATCTGATCTCGTCAGAAGTGTGTCGGGCGGCAAGCTGCTGCAACAACGACTGGTT
>DATKEJ010000265.1:0-6161 GCA_035512315.1 Rhodothermales bacterium
GAGATTACCCTGGCTGACGACGAACCTTATCTCGAGGCAACGATCGCCCTGCAGATGTTGCTCGCGCAATACGTTAATGCAGTCGGTTTGGGCGTCAAATACATCGGCGGGCAGTATCAGTATCGCGATCATTACGGCGACCCTGACGGACGGCCGCCTTTCGTTCCGGTCGAGAAAGTACGCCAACGGGAGGCGCTGGAGTTCATTGTCGAGTCGGCTTTCAGCGAGAACGCTTTCAAGATTCCGCAGGACGTTCTTCAGCAGCTTGGGGCGTTGCGTTGGACGCACTGGGGCATCGAGAACAACTTTAACGGACGAATCGACTACCCACTCCGCGAGCAGGTTCGCGCCGTTCAGCGCGTTCTGCTCGAGCGCATTACGAGTCCTTACGTTTTCGCGCGCATCCTTGACGCCGAGTTCAAATACGGAGAGGACGCCGTGCTCGGAATACCGGAGCTCATGACCGAACTAACGGAGGCGATCTGGAGCGAATCGTGGAGTGCACCGGGCACGAACGTTTCGGCAATGCGGAGGGATCTGCAGCGGGCGTATATCGACCGGCTCACGCATCTCCTTACAAAAGCGCCCGAGAGAACGCCCGCAGACGCCCGCGCGGTCACCCGCACGACGCTAGAGGACCTGAGCGCGAGGCTGGACCGCAGGCTAAGTCCGCCGTTCAGTTTCAATGACTATACCCTGGCGCACTTGAAGGAGTGCAGGGCGCGGATCGAGAGGGCGTTGGATGCGGGGCTGGAGCTGACGAATTGAGAGTTCCAGGTTCCAGGTTCCGGGTTCCAGGTTGCCGGTACAGAAGGGCCGTCATTCCGGCGAAAGCCGGAATCCAGGTTTCGTGCCATCTGGATCCCGGGTCAAAGCCTGCCCCGGACCTGATCCGGGGCCCGGGATGACGGGAAACCTGGAACCTGGAACCCTGAGCCTGGAACCCGGAACTTCGAACGTTTTAACTTGACAATGTCCGCGAAGCGGAGGATACTCGACATCATTCCGTGTAAAGAGCCTATCCACCCAAACGTCAGAGGCACCGGTGCATGAGACTGCATGCCGGACTGAGTAAGCAGCGCCTTCAATTCTGCGGTGTTGCGATCCTTGTTACCCTTCTCGTGGTTGCGCTGGCCGGCCTGTGGGAGGAGCTCGCGGCCGGCGCCGCCCTGGCGCCGCAGACTTTCGAAGAGCCCGAGTACAGGACCTTCCCCGTGGTGGGCAGTCGCGTCGCGATGTGGGTCGTCGCTCAACTACACCTCATGTTCGCGGCCTTCGTGCTCGCAGTACCGATGTTCGCGGTCATCATCGAGATCATCGGCTATGTAACGAAAGACAAACGCTACGATCAGCTCGCGTACGATTTCACCAAGCTGCTGTCGGTTTCCTTTTCGTTCACGGCCACGCTTGGTGCCCTCCTGACCTTCATGCTGATCATTCTGTATCCGCGCCTGACGGGCTACCTGATATCGATTTTCAGCTGGACATTTCTTCCCTATGTCCTCCTCTTTTTCTTCGAAGCGCTTTTTCTGTACAGCTATTACTACGGTTGGGGCAAGTTTTCGCCCAAGGTCCACATCGCGCTCGGCATCATGCTCAACATCGTCGGGACGGCGATCATGTTCATCGCCGACGCCTGGCTCACCTTTATGAACACGCCGAACGGCATCTCGGAAACGGGCGAGCTGGTCAGCCTGTCGGGGGCGATTCAGAACTACATCTGGATGCCCATCAACGTCCACCGCATCATCGCCAACGTGGCGTTCGGGGGTTCGGTGGCCGCGGCGTACGGGGCCTACAAGTACCTGGGCGCCAAAACCGCCGAAGAGCGCGTGCATTACGACTGGATGGGCTATATCGGCAATTTCATCGCGATTTCGGCGTTACTCCCGCTTCCTTTCGCCGGATACTGGCTCGGCAAGGAGATCTACGCGTACAGCCAGAGCCTCGGCATCGTGCTGATGGGCGGCACGTTCTCATGGCTGTTCATCATCCAAGCGGTCCTGATCGGGAATCTGTTTCTCGCGGCGAATTACTACCTCTGGCTCTCCATGGAGCGGATCGAAGGGGCCGAACGATTCCGCCGGTTCATCAAATACCTTCTCGCATCGATAACCGTTTGCTTCCTGGTCTGGGCTACTCCGCACTCACTGGTCGCCTCGATCGAAGAGGCCCGCCAAATGGGAGGATCGCATCATCCGGTTCTCGGTGTTCTCGGCGTCATGTCGGCGAAGAACACGGCGGTGAACATTCTGATTCTCACGACTTACATCAGTTTCCTACTCTATCGGCGCGGGAATAAGGAACCGACGGTGTCGTGGGCTAAGACCGGCAACGCGATCCAGTTCATCATTTTCGCGTTGACGATTGCCTTCGTGATTTTCCTCGGCGTCTACGGGTACTTCGTCGAAGCAAGCGTTCGCATCGGACTCTCGGTCCCTCAGGTGCTGTCGGTCCTGTTTACCATGATCGCCGTGACGATCATCGACGTGTTCTTGTACAAGAATGCCCGAATCCGCGGCGAGATCAAATGGGGCCAAATGCCTGCCCGGGCCCAGTACGCGCTTTTCTTCATCTGCATCACGTTCGCGTGGACGATGGGTCTAATGGGTTACGTCCGGTCCGGCATGCGACAGCACTGGCACGTATACGGGGTGATGCGCGACAACTCGGTTGACGCATTCACGCCGACCCTCGGATACGCGGCAAACGTCATCTCGGTGACCGTGCTCATCTTCTTCTTCTTCATCGCGATCGTCTTCTGGCTTTCGGGTCTCTCGGGCAGGAAGAACTGGGATTCCAAAACGGAAACTGCACATTGAAAACGGCGCTGAAAATCTTCGTCTTCACGATTCTGGTCGCGGCTTTCTACAGTTACGTGGGTCAGATGGTACCGCAGAAGATCACGTATCCCCCGGAGTCAACTGCGATCGGGGAGAACATGACCACGGAGGAACTGGTCGCAGCCGGTGAGCAGATCGTCGCAGGCAAGGGCACGTGTCTGACGTGCCACACGATGGGACAGACCGGCAGCCTTCGCTTCCCGGATCTCGCGGGTATCGGGGCGCGTGCCGGATCGATGATGGATGGATATACCGACGTTGAGTACCTGGCCGAATCGCTTTACGAGCCGAATACGTTCATCGTAGAGGGATTCGCAGGCGGCATGCCCGCAGTCTCGCGCCCGCCCATTAGCCTGAGTGACGATGAAATCCTCGCCGTGATCGCCTATCTGCAATCCCTAGGTGGCGAACCGACCGTGACGCCTGCGACGGAGCTTCGATGGCAGGGACAGGCGCCCGCTCAGACGCCGGGGACTACGGCCGCGGCTCCCTCCGGGGAGCCTCGATCGGGTGAGGAACTTCTGGCAGGCTATCTCTGCACCACGTGCCACAACATGGATCGCCCGGACCGCCTCGTTGGACCCAGCCTGTTCGACATTGGAAACCGCTTGACCAAGGCACAGCTCTATGAGGCGCTGCTGGAGCCTGATGCAACCGTCGCCGAAGGGTATCCGCCCGGAATTATGGGCGCCACGCTTTCGGGAGTCAATTTCCCGGACGCGCTTTCGACGGCGGAGCTGAAGAACCTTGTCGACTATCTCGCATCCCAAAAGGGAGGTTGAATGAACATCGTCGTCCTCGCCTCGGTCATCGCGGCGCTGGTAGTCATCCGATTCCTTAAGCCGAACGCTCTCGTCTGGCTGGGCGTCTCGTGGATTGCGCTCTACGTGGCGTTTCGGTACGGCATCGAGCCGCCGCTGCCGTCGTCGATCGTCGTCATGTTCATGGGAATCGTAACGATCGCTGTGCTTGCGTTCATGACCGCCGATTCGGAAAGGATGAGGGAGGTGAGGCAGTCGTTCGTGAAATTCATGGTCGATCGGGCGTATCGCATTCCGCTTATCATCGTGCTGCTGACCCTGCCGATTCTCGTTGCGTGGAAAGTTTATCACGACGCGACCAGCCAGCCGTCTCCGCCGGTGTCCGGCCGCACCATTCATCCCGTTCCGCCCGGCGAAATCACGTTCAAGGGCAAGAAGATCAATCTCGTAACCGACGACAATCCGTACAGACCTCTCGAACGGTCCGACCCCGACGCTTTTGCCGCTCACGTCGAGAATGGAGGTCGCGTCTACTACGAGAGTTGCGTTTACTGTCACGGCGACAACATGGAGGGCGACGGCATCTTCGCGCATGGTTACGATCCGATTCCTGCGAACTTCCAGGACGCAACGACGATCGCGATGCTCCAGGAGGCCTACCTGTTCTGGCGTATCGCTAAAGGCGGACCCGGGCTTCCCGACGAATCGACGCCCTGGTCGTCTGCAATGCCCGCCTGGGAAGACTTTCTGACGGAAGATGAGATATGGGACGTCATCCTGTTCCTGTACGACTACACGGGTCACCGCCCGCGTGCCAGAGAGGAGGTGCACTAATGAGGCGACTGATCATTCTCTCGATTGCCTTGATTGCTTCTCCGTCACTGGGCCAGGATCTGGGTACGGAACAGCAGCGGGCTGCCGGGAAGTCCGTGTACGACGCTAAGTGCGCCCAGTGCCACGGTATCGACGGGGCCGGAGACGGCGCCGCGGCTCCGTATTTTCGGCCGGCGCCGCGCGACTTCACCACCGGCACCTACAAGTTTCGATCGAGCGCCAGCGGAGAGCTTCCGCTCGACTCCGATTTGAAACGCAGCATCAAAGAAGGCATGCCCTACACGGGAATGCCGGCCTGGCCAAAACTCAACGACGCCGAAGTCCAGAACCTGGTCTACTACCTCAAGACGTTCAACTCGTATTTCGATGGGCCCTATGGAAACCCCGAGGCACTGCCCACTACCAAACCCGTCGCCATGAGCGATGAGAGCATCGCGAGGGGTCGTGTCGTATACGAAGAGAACCAATGCCTCGACTGTCACGGCGAGCTCGGTCGAGGCGACGGGAAATCCGCGCCGACGCTGGAGGATCAATGGGGCGTCCATATCCGACCGGCCGACCTCACGAAGCGGTGGACGTTCCGCGGTGGGGCCACACGTGAGGACATCTACCGAACGTTCACGACGGGACTCGACGGATCTCCGATGCCGTCCTACGAGATCGATCCGCCTGAGGACCAGTGGAACCTCGTCAACTACGTGTACTCTCTCTCGCGGGATGAACCGAAATATTCGACCGTCGTGGTCGCCTCGGGGTATGACGGGGAAATCTCGGCTTCGAGAGGCGATGAACAGTTCGCTGAGGCGACTCCGGCTTATTTCCCGGTCGTCGGACAGGTGGTCGTGCCGGGCAGATCCTTCTTCCCCGGCGTGAACGGAATCGAGGTGCGAGCGATCTACAACGCCGACGCTCTCGGAATCATGCTCTCGTGGAATGACATGATGGCCGACACCGTCGGCGAGAACAGTCCCGCGGTCCTGGTCCCTGACTCCGCCTCACTCGTGGCAGACACCACGGTCTCTTACTCCGACGCGGTCGCCGTCCAATTTCCGACCGAGCCGCCCGCGGGGGTGGACAGACCGTACTTCCTCTTTGGGGACAAAAGGCGCGCCGTCGATCTCTGGTTCGCCGATCTTGCCGGCACCGACGGACGGGTATATCTGGGGCGAGGCAGCGACGACGTCTCTGAAACAGATCAGACACTGTCTGTGAGCGCAACGTACGAACATGGCGCGTGGAAGGTCATCATGGTTCGCGATCGTGCGGTTGAGGGTGGAGCGTCGTTCGATGAGGGTGCGTTCGTTCCGATCGCCTTCTCGGTCTGGGACGGATTCTACGGCGAGCGTGGATCCAAACGCGGGATTTCGTCCTGGTACAACCTGTACATGAGCCCGTTCGAGGTTCAATCGCCGGTCAGGGACATGGTCGCCTGGGGGTTCGGGACGTTCATCCTGGGCATCGGAATCGTATTTCTTGTCCGCCGCAAATACGGTCAATCTGCCTGAGGATGTAACCATGGATGGAGGGACTCACGTGCCGGGGATTGGTGGCTCCGTTTTTCAGCCCTCGCTCATTTCGTGGAATCTCACGCGAAAGTGCAATCTGAAGTGTCCCCACTGCTATCTGGAGGCCGGCGAAGCGGCTGAAGAGGAGCTGACGACCGAAGAGTGCCACCGCCTCATCGAAGAATTCCGCGACCTCGGCACGGAGATGCTTATTCTAA
>DATKEJ010000266.1:0-9655 GCA_035512315.1 Rhodothermales bacterium
ACCACCCTGTCATCCCGAGCGCAGCGAGTGATCGCTCCTTCGTCGGGATGACGGGGGGTCAGTCGACCCTATTGGAAGCTGTCGACGATGATCGAGTCGACCCTGCGGTTCCGGCGTCCGTCGATGCCTTTGCCCGCAAGCGGGTCACGGCCCAGTCCGCGCGCCATGAGGCGGCTCGGAGCGATGCCCTGCTCGATGTAGTACTGCTCGACCGCGGCGGCGCGGCGCTCGGACAACTGCAGCGGGTTACGCTCGCGGCGGTCCGAATAGCCGTCAAGACGGGTCAGCAGGTCGGGGCACTCATTGAGAACCTCAACGTTCTCGTTGAGCAGCCCTTTGGCTTCGTCGTCGAGTGCGGCGCTGTTGTGGCCGAAGAATACCGTATTCAGCTCTGTGATGTCGGAGCAGCGGAACTCTTGCACGACGATCGTGATCGAGCGGCTGTCTGATCCGCCACAGTTGGTGCACTCGAGTGAAACGGTGTATTCACCCGGCTCGCTGTAAGTGTGCGAGGCTGTTGCACCGGTCGCGGTGGAGCCGTCGCCGAAGTTCCAGCTGTAGGTCACCGGAGCCGTTCCCCTCACATCAGCCGAGAACGTAATGGCCTCGTTGATGATCGGATCCGACGGGTTCAGATTGATGGCAATGATCTCGGCGGCAATCGGGCACGGATCGAAGACCTCGATCGTGGCCCTACCGCTTCCCGTACCGGCCGAGTTCGTCGCGGTCGCATTGACCGTGTACGTACCCGGAGTCGAGTAAATGTGATTTGTGCCGACACCCGATCCGGTCGTACCGTCCCCGAAATCCCAGGCTACGTCTACGGGCTGGCAGGCATCTTGCCCAAACATGGCAGTGATGCCTGCAGGCTCCCCAACAGCTACACGGGCCGGGGCCGAAACCGTCACCACCGGGGCGGCGCAGGCCGACTTGAATCGGTACTGCAGACCGAATCCCCAGAAGCCGAGCACGTCGTAGGGAGCCTCGTTGGCCTCCGATTCGGGATCAGCGGCGTCTGCCTTTTCGTCGCTGAAGACCATGTGCTGCGTGGTCTCGATGAAGATCGAAGCATGGTTGGAAACGACGATGTCGACCCCCAGGCCAAACGAGGGGCCGAATCCAACGTTGGACTCTTCTTCTTCGCCGACAAATTGATAGCTGCCCATCGTGACGTTCGCGCCGCCGTGCAGATACGGGGAGAACGTTTTACTCGGCAGCAACTTGGCCCTCAGAAGGAGAGGAACCGTTATTCGCGATTCAGATGACCCCTCCTCCAGATCACGGAACCCGGGATCTTCCGGCTCTCCGGGCGAACGAGGGTAGTTCTCGTTGATCTCCAGGTATTTCCCAAACTGGACTCCGATCGAGGCACTCCAAACGGGCCCGAAGATCGTTCCGATCTCCGCTCCGACAGACAAGCTTCCCTTGTCGAACTTCGCCGCGATAGCCGGATCGAAAATTCCTTCGCCCGACTCCAAGTCCCGGTCACCACCATAAGTGGATAAGCCGAGCCTTGCTCCAATGAATAGACCAGTTTCTGCTCGTCGAGACTGGGCTTCGGCCTGGTCGACCGTAACCAGCGTGGCGGCTGCCACCGCCAACCAGAAAAATGTGCGTAAGTGAATCATTGTTCTCTCCTGAATGACCGTCGGTGGGTACTCAAATGATAACATCCCGGCGGTTCAAATAAATGTAATTAGGGTCGGCCCTGCTTTTGTCGGGTATTGTGTCAAGAACAAAGATAATCCGAAATGAGGTAAGCAATTGCAACCAAAGCACGCCCACCCGACACGTCCTTCACTGGGAGTCCCGCAGAAAACCGACTCAATCTGTAGTCGGTCGCGACGGATTCACCGAAGGCACGCGGTCAGTCGGGCGGCAGTTTCCCTCTACAGGGACTTAACGCGTCGCTCCAAACGACTCTTCGTATTGGCGACTTTGCCGGCCTTCAAGATTCCCTTTCCGGCAAGCTTGTCCAAATACGATTTCGTGTCGTTCAATAGCTTTTCTGCTTCCTCCGGGTCCGTCACCGAGCTTAAACGCTTCACCATCGTCCGCATCCGGCTCAAATGGTATCTGTTCCGCTCTCGACGACGCTCCGTCTGACGTACTCGCTTCTCAGCCGATTTATGCTGTGGCATTATCCTTTAATTGGCAATTCGTAGTATTCATCCAAGTAAGAATAATACGGCGCAGGGCACTGATTCTCAAGAGAGCACTGTGGAGTCTGAATCAATTCCTACGGGAGCGAAACCGGTGATTATCAACCGGCAAGTGACGAAATTCCGGTATTCACAACCCCACACCTCAATGGTCAAACGGACGTCGTACATCGGCCTCGCCGTCTCTTTTGTCATCTTCTCCCTTCAGCAGGTGTTCAGCCAGGTTCGACCGACCATTTACGACGAGCCCCTCTCTGACCGGCAGGTTTCCTACGCCATCTCGGCCGAGCTGGATGCGCAAGCCCGGACCGTCACGGGCACGCAGCGGATAACCTGGCGCAATCCCGACCGGGTGCCGGTGGACGAACTGCAGTTCCATCTCTATTTGAACGCCTTTTCGGGTCCAAATACGACCTTCATGCGAGAGTCGGGAGGTGTTCACAGAGGTTTCACGAGTGACGATCAGGAGCGTTGGGGAGGCATCGAGGTGACGCGCATGCGAATAATTGACGACGCCACACTCCCTCACGGTGACTTTTCGTCCATTCCGCTTTCTTCCCCTGGAGAGCCGGGAGTGGATATCACGGGTGCGATGGAGTTCATCCGACCCGATGACGGGAACGAGAACGACTTCACCGTAATGCGCGTCCAGCTCCCCGAACCCGTTCAGCCTGGAGAGACGGTCGCCCTGAACGTCGAGTTTCTCTCAAGACTGCCCGAGATTGTGGCGCGGACGGGCTGGAAGGAAAAGCCCGACGGTTCGACTTTCTTCTTCGTCGGCCAGTGGTTTCCAAAGCTGGGCGTCTACGAGGCTCCCGGCCGGCGATACGTCCCCGCCGACGCGGAGAGAGGGAGCTGGAACACCCATCAGTTTCACGAAAACAGCGAGTTCTATTCCGACTTCGGCACGTATCGTGTTTCGATGACCGTCCCGGAGGACTTCAAGGTCGGAGCCACAGGCGTCGCGGTGTCCGAAACTGTCTCCGATGGCCGCAAGACGACGATTCACGAGGCGGCCGATGTGCATGATTTTGCATGGACGGCCAGCGCCGAGTTCCTCGAGTTCGCCGATTCCTGGAAGCACGTGTCGATCAAATTGTTGATCCAACCTGAACACGAGGGCCAGGCCGAACGGCACTTCGCCGCTGCCAAGGTCGCGCTGGAGTATTTCGCGGAGTGGTACGGTGAGTACCCTTACACTACCCTCACACTTGTCGACGGCGTCGGCGGATCGAACGGCATGGAATATCCCACGCTGATCACGTGCGGGACTACCTACGGTCTTCCAGAGTGGTTTCGCGTGCTCGAGATCGTCACTATACACGAGTTCGGGCACCAGTACTGGTACGGCCTCCTCGCCAGCAACGAGTTTGAGGAAGCGTGGCTCGACGAAGGGATCAACTCGTACACCGAAGCAAAGATCATGGACGCCGCATACGGCGAAGGCGCCGTGCTCGACATTCCGGGCTGGACCGTGAGCGACTCTGAGCTTCAGCGTCTGATGTACACTAAAAACGCGCCGACACGCGACCGGCTTTTCCTGAACAGTTGGGAGTACAGCAGCAGTTCGAGCTATGCAATGAACTCATACGCCAAGCCGGCAACCGTTCTTACGATGCTCGAGAACCATGTGGGCCTCGATACAATGCGAGCCATTCTCCGCACGTACTACGATCGGTGGCGCTTCCGACATCCGACGACGCGAGATTTCATCGCGGTCGCGGACGAGGTGGCCAATCAAGACCTGTCCTGGTTCTTCGACCAGTTCGTCTACGGATCGGTCGCGGTCGACTATCGCGTTGCCGGCTTCACCAATAATATCGTAAGCCCGGACTCGGCCGAGACCCGCGAATACAATTCGCGAGTCGTACTGGAACGCGCCGAGGAGGGCGTCGTGCCGGTAGAGTTGGCGGTGCGCTTCGATGATGGGAGACTCGAAATGATCGAGTGGGACGGTCGAGACAGATGGCAAACCTACCATTTCAGTGGGCCCGCGAAAGTCACGGAGGTCTTCATTGATCCCGACAACAAGGTGACGATGGATATCAATCGGGCCAACAATCGGAAGACCCTCGAACCCGAATCCGGAGTCGAGCGCAAGTACGGGCTCAAGTTTATCGTTTGGCTTCAGCAACTCTTCCAGCTCTTCAGCGCTCTCATTTAACAGCCTCGGCCTTATGCCCGCCTCCTTTTCTTCAATTGGCGTCTCAAACATGTGGCATCGCAGGGGCCTCGTGCTCCTGCTATATTTGTTCGGGCTCGTTCTGGCGGTGCTCGTCGGAGGGGCCGTATCCAGACTGCTGAGCGTTGAGATCGGTCCGACCGGTTTCTCTGAGCGGCTCACAGAGCGATTCGACATCGTCCTCTGGGCAGACTTCTGGGATGGACTCGCAGCAGGCTTTGCGGCGGTTGCCAGACAGGCCGTGCTCGCCGGGGTCATCATGATGATCTGGAAAGTGGCGAGCTCGGTCGGTCTTATCCATGCCCTCCAAGGGGACTCGCGGCTCAGCTTCTGGGAAGGAGTGAGCCGGTTCACGCTGCGGGGAATCTCCCTCGGGCTGCTGTACCTGCTCCCCCTACTCGCTCTTCTCGCAGTGGTCGTGATAGCCTTTGAGGCTGCAGCCTCCGACATGGGCGAGGTCGGCGCTTTCTGGACCCGCTTCGTCGTGATGCCGCTGGCGGTGATCGTGCTCGCAGCCACAGTCGACCTCTTTCACGACTATGCGCGGATGCACCTCGTCCTCAGGCAGACAAAAATTCGCCGTGCGTGGCTCGAGGGGATCAAATGGCCGTTTCGTCATTTTCGATCGGTCTTTCTCTACAAGATCTGGTTCTGGATATCTGCCCTGCTGTGGATTGCGGTCTTACTCGTCGGTTTCTACATGCCGGACCAAACCCTTGGCGCCGTCATGGCTGCCTTCGTGATACAGCAGGGTCTCATCATCGCCAGGTCCGGTGCGTATGTGTCGTGGATCGGGGCGGAGGTCGCTTTTTTCGAGCGTTACGCGCCATCCGTTCCGGAGCCGGAGGCTGCTGAGATGGAGCTTATGGTGTCGGACGATCAGGTTTTTGCGGCAGCAGGAGGCAACGCCGAGGTTCAGTGAAGATCGTCCCCGCAGTTCCCCGCATGGCCGCCACGCTGACTGAGATCGCGTGGGAAGCAAAGCGATTCTGGGGGTATCCCGACGAGTGGATGGAAGCGTGGCGCGATGAGTTGCTGGTCACGGCCGACGTCATTCAGGCGCACGAAACGTGGGTCGCTGAGCGTAGTGGAAGGCAGGTCGGGTTTTACGTCCTACGGCGGCTCCCTGACGGATCAGGAGCGATCGACCATCTCTGGGTGCGGCCTGATTCGATGCGGCTCGGGATCGGCTCCCGCCTTCTCGAGCACGCGCTTGATCGAGCGCACGCGGCAGAGATGTCGGCAGTATCGATCGTCTCCGATCCCAACGCGGAGGTGTTCTACTTGAGGCACGGCGCTCGGCGCGTCGGCGTCGAAACAGGAACCGTCTGCGGCCGGCCGCGGGAGCTGCCCGTCCTGGCTATTTCACCAGAGTGACGGCTCGCGTGCTTTCGAACGTCTGTGCTTCCACGCGAATCATGTAGGCGCCACTGGGCAGCCCTCCCGCGTCGAGAGAGAAGCGGTGCACCCTTCCGCCCGATAGCATGCCGTCGTGGAGAACGACTACGAGGCGCCCGAGCGAGTCATACACGCGGATCGATATGACCTCGGGCTCAACGAGCGCGATGTTGAATGTCGTCGAAGCATTGAACGGATTCGGGAACACAGATGACACGGCGGTCTCTTCCGGGATCTCGAAGTCACCGACCCGCGGCGAGAGAACGAACATTCCTTCGCCGATGCTGCTCACGACGACGTGTCGACTCTCGAAGAACGGGTAGACGCTCCACGCGCCGGCGAAAGTCACTGAACTGTCGCTGGGTGTGGTGTCGAAGTACGCGATCTCTTCAGGGTTCAGCGGGTCGCGAAGGTCGACAATCCTTAGACCCGACGTGTAGTTGGCCTGGAATCCCAGATTGCCGGCGACATAAAGATTGTGATCGATCGACCTGGTCGAGTTTTCGAACGAGGCGGCCATAACAGGAACATCGAGATCGACGACGTCGAAAATCTTCGTGTGGGTGTTTCTGCCCAGTCTACGCTCGTCGCTCTCATCGTCGACAAGCAAATACCGGTGATCGGCCGTCAGCCATCCCTGGTGGACATACCCGAAATCTGGATATCGTCCGACTGAGATGGCGATCGGGTTCGTCTTGTCGGTGACGTCAGAGATGCTGACGCTGTTCTCATTCAGGCCGAAGCAGATCTCACGCCCTTGATAATCGAGGTCGGGTCCGTGGTAAATCACACACTGCACGTCGTGGGAGTATCCTGTACCGCGATTCCCGGTCGTGGGATCGCTGAAACAGCCCGCGAACAGAGGCTCAAGCGGATTGCGAACATCGATCATATGAAGACCGCCGCCACACGTCTCGCCGGCTCCGTTCGAACCGACGGCGTAGGCGAACCCCGATTCCGTGTTCAGCGCGATGTTATGCGCGCTGCCGAAACCGGAGTAATGCGAGTCTTCGGTGAACTCCACGTCGGATGGATTTCGCAGGCGCGTGAGATCGAAAACCTGCATTCCGTGAAGGTCGGCCCCGTCGGCGACGACGAATGCGTAGTTCTCGTACACCTTGATGTCTCGCCAGACGCTCGAACGCGCAGTGGCCGGCATGGGCAGGATGCCAAGGAATCGCGGCTCGACAGGATCGGTTACGTCTACAAAGGCGGTCCCGAGCGACAACCCGACCAGCGCGTACTCACGCCGCGTCTCCGGGTCGGTCCAGCCCCAGATGTCATTGAGCCTGATCTTTGACGGGTCGTTTGCACCGGCCAGCTCGGCGACGGTCATGAACGACATCAGATCGACCTCGCGACAGGGAAAGCCGGCAGCCATACCGTCTTCGCAACCAATTCTAAGGCCCGAGATTCCGTTCAGCGATTTTCCGAGGGTCGAGATCGGCTCGGAGCCCTTGCCGTCGGCGGGCCCCTGTCCATAGACCGAACTCACCCCCAGGAGCAAGACGGCCACAGGGATGTGAAGGAGGCGAACCATCATAGCGTCTGTGGAAACCGAATTATACCGTACAAAAGGACCCGGGGGAAGGTCAAAAATACGCGGAGCGTTCCGCCCTGTAATGAGGCATATTGAACCGTTCGGGAACGACAGTGTTTCGGTCGCTCGAGTTCGCCGCGTCGAACGATCACCTCAGCCTGCAGCGGCTGCCCAGGTTATCAACGCGCCTCCTCAAGGGCGGTCACTGACGAGTTCTTCCAGCAGAATCATCTTCAGCCTGCGGCGCTCAGGGATGGTCAGATCGTATCGATCGCCGAACGCGGAGCTCTCCCACGAGCCGTACAGAGGATTCGGCAGCATGAACCATCGGCTTCCCCAGAGCGAGCGCTGCCCATAGACTTCATAGTCTCGCTGATCGACGCTTAAATCCTCGATGTCGACAAAGTCGCCCAGGTTATCGCCGAGGAGAGCCACGACCCGGAAGTGCTCGGCAACATAGTTCCGACGGCTCGTCTTCTCGCCGCGGCTCCATTCGGGCCGTTCCCCGCGGGTGAGGACGGCGTCGAACGTCGTGTCGATCGGGAATCCGAGGTCCGTCAGGTTGCGCCTCGTCGCCTCCTCCATGTTGCCTCGACGGTTTGTCAAGTAAATTACCGTGACCCCCATTGCGTCCGCGTGTCGGGTGTATTCGAGTGCGCCGGGAATCGGCGTCGCCCGCTCTTCGAGCACCCAG
Organism: Rhodothermales bacterium; assembly: GCA_035512315.1. Classification (GTDB taxonomy): domain Bacteria; phylum Bacteroidota; class Rhodothermia; order Rhodothermales; family DATKEJ01; genus DATKEJ01. Next base: position 7,977 of record DATKEJ010000266.1, read on the forward strand.
GCGAGCCACGAGTCGGACGCGTATGACTCGTTCCTCATCAGGAGATCCACCTGGTACTTTCCGTTGTCCAGTACGGTCTCGTCGACGTCCAAAATGACAGCCGGCGGGAGCTCACTGTATCCGGCCTGTTCCGCCTGTTGTGGGAGCGCCGTCCACGAGACGTCTCTTGATGCTGTTTCTAGTAATGCAGACGCACTCCGGTAGATCGACAAGGCGACGGCGTCGTTCTCGGCCGAGCGCAGCGCCCAGAGGGTACTGTTGAGCGCGTCGTTCGGTGGAGTCGAACTGTTTTCGACGTCGCGCATACCGCTCGTTCCTGAGCATCCGGAGGTCATAGAGATCGCTGCCATCGAGGACAAAACCAGCAGCCACAAACCTTTACGCTTTGATTTGCTCATCGTGATTATGTATTATTGGTTGCATAACACAACTATTCTATTCAGCCAATGATTGGCGGAGGTCGTGATCAGCTCGTCGTCTGGCTTCTTTTCGTAGGTCGCCACCTGCTTGAATTCGCGACCGAGGCGATCGAAGGGGAGGGGGAGCGACTGACCGCGGTTGATGCGGCCGCCCTCCTCGCTCTGCGCGCGTTTCCATCGATGTCGCAGACCGAGCTTGCTGCGCTCCTTATGCGAGATAAGACCACGCTGTCCAGGACTCTCGCCCGTCTCGAGGAATCGGGCTTCATTGTAGCTCGAATGGATCCTGTCGACGGTCGCCGAAAGACACTCGACCTGACTGAGAAGTCTCGGGCCCTCGTAACTCCCGCTCTCGAGTCGATCACTGAGCGCCTCGAAAATGCGGTCTCCGGAATGTCGGCCGAGGAGGAAAGGGCTTGCTTTTCTCTCCTCGAGCGCCTGATTGAGAATGTATCAGTTGTATAAGACAACTAACTATCGATCGCTTTTCCGACTCCGATAGAATCCCCCAGCACGCCGACGAGAAGAAAGAGCCGCGTCTTTCAATTCACGCTCTGGGGGAGTGTTGGTACGGGCTCGTTCCCGGGTTTCCACTTGATATTGCAGCCGATGCTCGGGATCTGCTTCTCCGGTACCGGTCTTCCTTCAAGCGCCGCCTCGACGGCTGCCCGGAGGTCGGCGCCCGAGGGCTCGATGCCGTTTCTGGGACGACTGTCATCAAACTGGCCCCTATAGACCAGACGTCGATCCTTGTCGTAAAGGAAAAAGTCAGGTGTGCACGCAGCGTCATAGGCCCGGGCGATTTCCTGCGATTCATCGAAGAGGTACGGAAACGGGTAACCCACGCGCTCGACTTCGTCCTTCATGCGCTCGGGGCTGTCCTCCGGATAGCGATCGACGTCATTCGAATTGATGCCGACCATCGCCAGCCCCTTTGGCATCATCTCACGGGCGAACGAGGCGAGCACATGCTGGATGTTGATGACGTAAGGGCAGTGATTGCACATGAAGACGACGAGCAGCGCGCCCGCGTCATCGAAATCTGAAAGAGAAACGAGATTTCCGTAAGGATCTGGAAGGGTGAACTCGGTGGCTTCGGTTCCGAGCTCGCGCATTGTTGACGGTACTGCCATGATCATGATGTTTATTCGTACGAGGAGTACCGTCTTAGGTGTTCTACGTTCCGGGATAGACGTTGAGGGTTCCAGGTTCCGGGTTCCAAGTTCCAGGAGTTCCAAGTTCCAAGTGCCGGGTTCCGAG
>DATKEJ010000267.1:0-3989 GCA_035512315.1 Rhodothermales bacterium
GAGAACAACGTGACCTACAACATCGTCGGTCACTGCTTCTTCCTGGAAGACGGCATCGAGCACGGTAACGAGTTCGTCAGGAACCTCGCCATCCAGATCAAGTGCCATCCCACCAAGACATGCGTCCCGACCAATCTCGCCGCAAACGGAGAGCTCACCGAGAATCGCCAGACCATCAGGCAAGTCAGCATGTCCGGCAAGGACACCCTGCTACCTTCGGACAACACGGTGGCGGCTTACTGGATCACCAACCCGGACAATAGCTTCATAGACAATGTAGCGGCCGGTTCCGACGAGAACGGTTTCTGGCTGTCTCTGCCAGAACACCCTCAAGGTGCGTTCAAGGATTCGGCCGTCAGCAAGACCATCTGGCCGCGCCGAACGCCGCTGCGCGCATTCAGAGGCAACGTGGCCCATTCCAACTTCGACGGGTTCATGTTCGACCGGAACATCTACGAAGACAACACCTTCGGTCTGGCCACCATCCCGTTCCTGCCGTTGACAAATCCTGCTGACCTGGATAGCGAAGTGGTGGAGACGCACTTCGAGAGCTTGACCAGCTACAAGAACCGCAATGGTGGTCTCTGGAGCCGGGGCGACCTCTTCGTATTTAGCAACTTGAAACTCGCTGACAATGCCATTGGCATGACGCCGGCCGCTGGCGACATCGGCAGCTCACGGTTTAAAACACGGCTGGTTGATTCGCTGGTCGTGGGCGAGACCGACAATAGCGGCAATCCCATGACGCCCGAGGAAGTTGCCTATGGCCGCAGCCTCCCGAAGCGGCGAATTCCGGATTTCCCGATCCGCGGCTACGAATACTATGATTACCGCGATGATGTGGTGAACACGACGTTCGTGAATTTCCAGGACAACGATCGGAGAAAAACGGGAGCGCTTTCCTGGCTGTTGTTCGCGAGCTCGGGGGTCAGTACCGGAAGCACCATCAGCGGTGCGAAATTCGTCAATGCCAAGCCGGTGTATTTTCCGAAAATCGATTCCAGATTCGATAACGACAACCGGGGTGGCGTGGGCTACCGGACCCTGTCCATCCACGACCTGGACGGTTCGGTGACCGGCATCCCCGATTCCCACATCATGCTCCACGACGGCGAGAACGACAGCGTCGTCACTGACGACAGCTGTGCGATTCATCCCACCTGGAACGCCTCTGTGTGCAAGGGTGATGTCGGTCGCCTGAATCTCTCGAACAATAGAGGAGAACTGCCAGGCACAGTCGATATCGAAACTCGGACCGCTCGGTTCGCTTTGCTCTCTACGATCGGTGGAAATCGTCCAGCCGCTGGTGCCGCTCCGGCCGCTCGTCCTGCTCCGGCCCCTCGTCCTGCTCCGCAGGGGCCCATCGCGCTTGTTCGAAATGGCAAGGAATTTCGTATCACGGGCAACCAAAGCACAGTGCGTGCCGGCACAGAGATCCGGGTGAAGACCGAAAGACAGGCAGTCTCTCTCAGTCTGGCCGAAATGGACCAGGGGTCATGGGTCATATTTGAGCTGCCGGGTTTCACCAAAGCAGCCTCCGGAACGGAACAACCCAGCATGGACGCATTGCGCAAGGCGAACGCGACGTCTTATTTCAGGGGCGGGGATGCCCTCTGGGTCAAACTGGTCGTGACCAAGCCTCCGTTGCCGATTGTTCGTCCAACGGATCTGCAAGCCAGTATAGCGGTCAGCAGATAGGATCTGTGTCGCGAACTGAACGAAGCCCTCGGTGCAAGCCGGGGGCCTTTTGTTCGGCGGCTCGTCCGTTCGAAATCGATCTTTCTCCAAGTTGGCCGCACTCGGACTTCTGTCGCCTACTAGTTAACCTTCGCATACAGTTCCTCTAGCGCGACGACTCGCAGTGCCATGCCCCGCAGATGCGGCACGAACAATGGTTCATCCACCACGAACGAGCCGTCAACGTCCCACTGCGCGCTCCATTCAAGCCCGAAGTGTCGAAGGATCTCTTCACCGTGGTCCCGCACCCAGGCAACTCGTCGCTCGTGGCGCACGGTCGCGGCATCTCGGTCATGCTTGTCCTTCGGTAGCAAGGCCTGTAGCTGATGGGCCAATTCATCCGGGGTCCGAGCGAGCGCCAGATCCTTGCATTCAGTTACTTGAATTCTGTGACTGAGAGGATCAATCAGGAGTACGTCGATGTCGCCGAGGTCCTTCGGCATCCGCAGGTGGCCAAACCGGCTTATGCGGCCTCGAACAATCCTTGAATCGCGACACATCGCGTCCACAACCTTGTCGTTAAATTCTTTCCCACGACGGTCGTTCAACGGTAAGGCCTCGCCCTGGCCCGTCTGGGCAAGCCTCGGCGAAGGCGCCATCCCGATCATGCACGAGATAGCGGGGCGCCTGGTCTTCCGGGAAGGCGTTCCGGGCTGCTGCGCGATCCAGCCGGCTGTCGGATGGGCCGTGACGTCCACGTGGATGATGCGTCGACGGCGAGCGCCTGATCGGATCGATCCGCCGCGAGTGCCTCGACCACGTGATCGTCGTCAACGATGTCGGGCTGCGCCGAGTGCTCGTGTCCTACGTCGCGTACTACACGCGGTCGCGCACGCATCTCGCGCTGGCGAAAGACAGCCCGGTGCCTCGACCCGTGCAATCGGCCTCGATCGGCCGCATCGTGGCGACGCCGGAAGTGGGCGGCCTGCACCACCGCTACGATCGCGTCGCCGCGTAGCCGCTCCCGTCACGAACGTCCGTCTCCCGTCTCCTCGTCTCACGTCCGGTCGACTCTACCGCCAACGGCGCCAGCCGAAGCCGCCGCGTCGCGGTTGCTCGTTCTCTCAATCGCGGCGCTGGCGATGCCGTGGCGAGCGCGCTTCGACTATGCTGATGCCGCGTGAAAGCCTCCGCACTCCAGCCCATCATGAGTGGCCGGATCGACTTTTCGACAGGGACAACGTCCACCTCGTCTTCACGATGCCGGAGCCACTCGCGCGCCTCGCGCCCTCCAACAAGCGCGTGTACGACCTGCTGTTTCGCGCGGCGGCCGCGACGCTGCTGCAGGTCGCGGCGAACCCGACACGCTTGCGGTTGTCATCCTGCTGCAACGCGCGATAGATAGCGCGGGCATGCACGTGGTAGACGTGTCCCCGGTCGGCCCGATAGGTGGACCTATGCCGACGCACGCGACGGATCGCGTGAATCGCGATGTACATTCATCGTGTACGGTCCACTAGGAAACTTCCTTGTTTCATAGGGCGGGTCGAATGGCGAACTGACCAGTTCTACGTCCGTTGTTCGCAGGGCGTCATCCGAGCGCGCGTCCATTCTTTGGCCCGGCGGCAAGAGGCTCGCCATCAGGCGCCGCAGCGAGTCGGATATCCCTGGATACCTGATGATCTGTTCCGGCGAAAAATGCACCACATCTCCGTCCCGGTCACCACCGGCACGCTCGATCTCGGCCAAGGTGTTCGTTCCTACGACGTAACGCGAGTTCCAGCCGGCGTTCTCCAGCACGACCACGCAATCCAGCACACGATGGACTCTTCGATAGAGACAGCCAAAGCGTCATCACGAATATGGAACTAGAAACGCCCGGCATGTCTAATCGGTGGGATAGTGTGGTCTCAATCGCTCGGTTCTCTGAGTCCTGGACATGGCGTCAGATAAGGGAGTTCCCCCACGTACCGGTTCCACTCAGCGCGACTGAGGTTCCGCACGACCTTCGAGCAGATATCATCGATCCAGGCGTCCGGTGCATCCCAGCGCCGCACCACTCCGGCGCTGTCGACGGACACGACCGCCTTGCTGTCGGTGGTGAAGGCGACACTCATGACGAGGGTCGGGTGCGGCAGTGTCCCGCGCGGCTGTCCGGTAGTCGCATCCCACAAACGCACCGTTCTGTCGAAGCTGGCGGAGGCGAGCGTGCCGCCGTCAGGACTGAAGGCAATGCTCTGAACCTGCGACGAGTGGCCTAGCAGCGGCGGCACGCGTGGCGCCATGGCGGTGACATCCCAGAGACGCACGGT
>DATKEJ010000268.1:0-3605 GCA_035512315.1 Rhodothermales bacterium
CGTGAAGTGGGCCTCCAACGCGCAGCTGTGGCAGGTACTAGAAAGGGGCTGCCGAATCTGGTTCACCCCTGCGCCATTCGATCACAGCAAACTCTTCACGGTGGACGGGGTCTGGACGCTGTTCGGCTCGACGAACTGGGACGCCCGGAGCCTGCGGCTGAACTTCGAGCTGAACGTCGAGGCACATGATCGCACCCTCGCGGAAACGGTCGAATCGATGATCGATGAGCGGATTGCCAATGGCCGCGAGATCACGCTGGCGGAGATGGACGCGCGAGGATTCGCCGTGCGCCTGCGCGACGGCCTCGCGCGAATGTTCACGCCGTACTTGTAGAGCTATTGAAGTTGGCCGCGTTCGCCGCAGATCATTGCGGCCCCATCTTCAGCCCGGAATCCCCTTGAAGAACCGAATGTTGAATGAGTCCCTCCTATTCGCACCCCTCATCTTCGTTGACGCAGAAGCCGTCGGTTTCCGTAAAGGTCGCGTTGTCGTGGACGCCGAGCGCGCCGACCTCCACCTTCACCGGCGTGTCCGCAGGCAGGGAGGCGAGATAGTCCGCGGGGACGGTCACGGCTTTCGTCGCGATGTCGCCGGGCACGCGGATCGAGAACTTGAGGTTGCCCGTGGGGTCGCCGTCTTCGACATCTGGTTCGAGAACGATCTCCCACGCGACCACCGTCACGTCGATCGGGTGCACTGGAAGAACGCCGGCACTGACGAGGCCGGCCAGCCTAGAGAACGAGGCACAGTTTCCGAGATCGTCACCGGCATCCCACCGGATCACACCGCCATCGAACGTTACGTTCCTGGGTGCCGCCGGAAGCTCATGCGTGAGCTCGGTCTTGCCGTTCGACTTCTCGCCGCGTTCTCCCATGCCCGAAAATGCGTAGGTTCCTGCAACCCACCGTTCCAGAAACTCCTCCAGAGTTACGATCTCCTCGTCCGTATCCGCTTCCGGATCGTTCCAGCACAGCGGTTCGGCGCTTTCGGCAAACGTCTCGGTCAGCTTCTGCTCGCGGAGAGGACCCTTGGCCTGATCCTCGAAGACCTTCGTGCCGTTCGGGTCGTCGATCCTGGCCGAAATCAGGTCGTCGCCATCCATCAGGAAGTGGAATCCGATGTCCCCATCCGTGGAATTGATCTCGATGAGCGCTTTACACTCGCCGAAGTCGCCGCAGGGTTCGGCGGCCTCCGCAGTGTTCGTGCCCGCGGCAAGGATCAGGGCCAGGCTCGCGGCGACCCTGATGCTCGTGGATAAGAGTGCATTCAGCTTCATGTTCGTTCCTCCTTTTCGCGCGAGTCATGCGTCTGGCTGGTTAGATGCGAGGAGCCCGCAAATCCTTCGCGATCATTGCAGGCAGTGCATCCGGCCGGCGAGATTACGCGGCGGCCTCACCCTGGAAGGGTGGTATCCGATGGGGTCGCACTCCGATGGGGGTCGGAGCTTCATTCAAGGGTCAGCGTTGGCGAGAGGGACAATTCAGTGGCAGTCTGCCGAGACGAGCCCGCTCTTCCCCTTCTGCGCGGCACGTCCAGATCGTCAATCAATGCAGCGAGTTGCGGCTTCCGCATGCATTTAGCACCTGGACTGAAGCTCCGACCCCAACGATTACCAACGATTAGCGACGGACCCCACCTCATAGGCACTCACCAGGTGCCGTGCCACCCAGCGGACTGGCCGGAACGAGTGGAGATACAGACTGGATGTCGACGGACCAATCTCTCGCCAAACGAGACGTTGACCGCCGCCGCCCGCGTTCAGGACCATGCAGTCGCGTGGTCGCCGATTCATTCACGCGTCATTTCGGCTCGATGATCAGATACACCACGGTGGTATCGCCGATGTTGACCACCTCGTGCCACGCGACGCCGTCGCTCGAGAAGGAGCTTCCCGTGGCGAGATCGACTTCCCGTGTGCCACTCGAATCGGTGATCCGCATGCGGCCGCCGGAGATCGCATATCCGAAATGCCGGTCGTGAAAGTGGCGCTCGTGCCCGACTGACGGTGCGAACGTAATGACCGTGCAGCAGCTCATCGACATCGCTACTTTCCTGCGCAAGCACGAACGACGGTAGTCCGGTTCGAAGTGCGGTACGCAGCCGCCTCGGTCGCGTGATCGTCCCTCTTCATTCACGCGTCATTTCGGTTCGATGGTCGGCGAGATTTCTCAGCACCGCGGCAACGAGCGGATCATACGGACTTAAATACTTGAGCGCGAGACTCTGGATGCTCGACGCGAAGCTGCAGGAGAGACATGACATGAGGGTATTCGATGCGTAGACCCTCAACTCCCCAGATTGGTACATAGCGGAGCCTTTGTCCCCGCCTCAAATCCATCTTGCATTTTCTACAAACCGGGCGGACAATCAGCTTCACTCAGGTCGGTGTGAGATACAACGTCCATCTCGCTTGTAACTACGGGCACGCCGCCCGTTTCGTAATCCTTCCGTCTTTCCTCTTTCGTCGTTGATCGGGCGTAATTACGTTGAAACTCATGAGGAGGCGTGTATGAAAAGCCAGTCCATTCTCCCCCGTTCGATTTTTACAGTACTCATGATCCTGACACTGTTCTGCACTCTGCCGCTTCAAGCCCAGACGTCCGGCGGAACGCTCATGGGCCGTGTTGTGGACAGCGGCGGGGGAGATTTGCCGGGCGTGACAGTGACGGCGACGAACGACGCCACGGGAGTGAGCCGATCGACCGTGAGCTCCAGCGACGGAACGTACCGATTCGCATTGCTGCCCGCGGGAACTTACAGCGTCACGGGCGGGCTCGAGGGCTTTGGTGCGGTCACGATCCAGCAGGTGACTCTCAACATCGCCACGACCCGGACGCTCGACATCACTCTCCAGCCAGCAGCGGTGAGGGACTCGATCATCGTCACGGCCGACGCGCCGTTGATTTCGACCTCGCCCGCGATCGGAACCGTAGTCAGCCAGCAGGAGCTCGAGAACCTGCCGCTCAACGGCCGGCAGTTTGCGAACCTCGCCTCACTCGCGCCGGGCACCTCGCTCGGCGTCAACCCCGACCCGACCAAACCGGGCCAGCTGGTCGTCGCTCTCAACGGAGGCATCGGCCGGAACGTCAACTACACCATCGATGGCGGGGACAATACCGACGACACGATCGGCGGGGCGCTGCAGAACTACAACCTCGAAGCCGTCCAGGAGTTCAAAATCCAGACCCAGCAATACAAGGCTGAGTTCGGTCGCTCCACCGGCGGAGTCCTGTCGGTGGTCACGAAGACAGGCACGAACAATCTGAGCGGCAGCATTTACGGTTTCTTCCGCGATGAGAGCCTCAATAGCAGGACGGAAACTGAACGTCGCCTCAGCCGCGACAAACAGCCTTACGAGCGTCAGCAATACGGACTCTCCATAGGCGGTCCGTTCGTGCGCGACAAGGCTCACTACTTTCTGACGTTCGAGAACACGGATCGAGATACGCAGTTCGCTGTGAATACCAGGGGAGTCTTTCCACAGCTCGACGGACAGTCCTTTCCGATTCCTTATGAGGACGTTCTGGTGACAGGAAAGATGACCTTGGATCTAACCCCGAGCCAGTTCCTTCAGGTTCGCGGCGGCTATCAGAAGTACAGCGAC